>NZ_CP041616.1:3900000-4092907 GCF_007197575.1 Ornithinimicrobium ciconiae | reverse complement strand
GGCCTGGTGGCCGACCCTGCGGGCGACGCGTGTGGCGCCGATGGCTGCCCTGGCTCCGGCCAGTGCCCCGGCCGCGGCGTCCCGACCTGGGGTGGTGCGGATCCTCGCCAGCGTCCTGCTGCTCGGTGCGGGTGCCGCCGGGCTGGTCCTGGCGGCCTCGAGCGGAGACGTGCTGGTCGGTGTCGCCGCGGGGCTGGTCAGCTTCATCGGCGTGCTGGTCGCCGCCGTCTTCTTTGTGCCGGCCGGGATCAGGGCGCTCGGAGCAGCGCTGCGGGGCGTGCCGGGGCGGTTGGCTGTCGGCAACACGGTGGCCAACCCGGGACGGGCCGCGGCCACGAGCGCCGCCCTGCTGATCGGCGTCACGCTGATCACGATGACCTCCGTGGGCGCTGCCTCTGCTGAGCGCACGGCCCTGACCGAGATCGACGCGGAGTACCCCGCTGACGTCATGGTCTTCCCCGGGTTTTCCGAGACGGCACAAAGGGTGGCCGACCTTGCCGAGGCCGACGCTGACGGCACGGCCGACTCGGACGAGCCCGTCCTGGGCATGGTGGCCGACGGCATCAGCGCGGAGTCTGCCGCGCGGGTCGCTGACCTGGACGGGGTCGCGGTCAGTGCGGCTCTGCCTGCCGGCTGGCTGCAGGTGCGCAGCCACGACGAGGACTGGTGGACCGAGTCGGCCGTCTTCGGCACCGATGTGGACACGACCGGTCCGGCCCTGCACGACCCGGGCCTGTTGCAGGTCCTGGAGCCGGGCACGATCGGGGTCGCATCCCACATGCTGGAGTATGGCGGGCTGACGCTGGGTGAGATGGTCACGGTCACCGGTGCGGACGGCTCGGCCGAGCTGCGGGTCGTCGAGGTGCCGATGGGGGAGTTCGTGATGCCGGCCGCACAGCTGGCCACCCTGGACCGCTCGTCGGTCAACGAGTCCGGCCTCCTAATCCGGCTCTCCGAGGGTGCGGACGTCCCGGCAGTGGTCGCCGACATCCAGGACATCGTCGAGACCGAGGGCGCGTGGATCACCGGTGGCGCTCCGGCGCGCGCCCAGCTGACCACGGTGCTCGACCTGCTGGTGCTGATCACCACGGCACTGCTCGGCGTCGCGGTCGTCATCGCCGTGGTCGGGATCGCCAACACCCTGGCGCTCTCGGTGCTGGAGCGGTCTCGGGAGAACGCGCTGCTGCGCGCCGTGGGGCTCACCCGGTCACAGCTGCGCGGCATGCTCACCGTCGAGGGCCTGCTCCTGGCTGTGGTCAGCGCGCTCCTCGGCATCGCCCTCGGCGTGACCTACGCCTGGTTCGGTGTGCGCACCCTGATGCCGGAGGGCACCGAGACGGTCCTGGCCTTCCCGGTGCCTCGCCTGGCCATCATCCTCGCTGTCGCGATCGTCGCCGGGTTGCTGGCCTCGGTGCTGCCCGCCCGGCGAGCCGCCCGCACGGCTCCCGCGGCAGGACTGGCCGCAGTGTGAGTCGGGGGTGAGTCGGGGGTGAGTCGGGGGTGAGTCGGGGGTGAGTCGGAGGTGAGACGGGGGTGAGACCGGCGTGGCGCCCGTGGAGGCAGGCGTCACGCCAAGCCAGGCGGCCCGGGACCAGATGACTGGTCCCGGGCTGCTGTGCCGTGCTGCGGAACTGCGCCACGCCGGAGGCTCTCAGTAGTCGTAACCGTTGGAGGCGTCGTCGCCGGTTGCTCCGGTGATGGCTTCCCCGTCGGTGTCCAGGACCCACCACACGTCGTTGACGCCCTGACCAGTGACGTCGCCGGGCGCCTGATCCTGCGCGAAGTAGTACAGCGGCCAGTCGTTGTAGGTCGCCTGGACCGTGCCGTCCGCGCGCTCGAGCGACCCGAGCTTGCTGTCATCGGCGTCGCCGCCCGCGCTCGGCTCGCCCTCCAGGATGGGCCAGGCCACGAGGCAGTCGTCGAGGCACACCGAACTGTTCGGGCTGTCCTGGGTGAACAGATACAGGGTCATACCGTCCCCGTCGACCAGGATCGTGCCGAGATCAGTGTCGGCGGTGGTGACGACCGGGCCGGGACCCATCGCCGTGTCCTGCGAGTCATCAGCAGTGTCGTCAGAGGCCGCAGTGTCCTCACTGGTCTCGTCGCCACCGGTGGACTCCTGTGAGCTGCCCTCCCTGGGGGTCGGGGTGTCAGACTGGTCAGGGTCGTCACTGCCGCAGGCGGTCAGCACTGTGGCGGCGAGCAGGCACGCCGGCCAGAGCATCAATGAACGGTGCATGGTTCCTCCAGGTGTAGGAGTTGTCGTGCACAGTGATACGCCGCCCGCCCGTCGCGGAGATTGGTGGTCGGGCCGGCCAATCCCTGGGCGCGCCGTGTCCGTATCACCTGATATGCCGCGCCTGCCACGAGCCGACCGGGCAGCCGATGCCGCGCTGCTCGCCGGGCTGACGGTGGCGGACCCGCAGGCCGCCGCCGCCTTCGTCAGACGGTTCCAGGGGGCGGTCTATGGCCTGGCGCTGAGCATCACCCGCGACCCGGGGTTGGCCGAGGATGTGAGTCAGGAGGCGTTCGTGAAGGCCTGGCGTGCGGCGAGCACCTATGACGTGAGGCGTGCCTCGGTGCTGACCTGGCTGCTCACCATCACCCGCAACACCGCGATCGACGCGGTGCGTTCCCGGCGACCGGTGCCGATGGGAGCGGAGCTGCTCGACCAGCTGATCGAGGACTCACTGCGATCCCCGGACCTGGCCGAGTCAGCGGTCCACCGGCTGGAGACCGAGCGGGCCATCGCCCACCTGCATCACCTCTCTCCGGACCAGGCCCGCGCTGTGGTGCTGGCAGTCATCGGCGGGTGCACCGCGGCAGAGGTCAGTCAGCGCGAGCACATCCCTCTGGGCACCGCCAAGACGCGGATCCGGGACGGGCTGCGGAGACTTCGCGCCGCGTATGCCGGGGGAGACCTGGAGGTGGACCATGGCTGACCACTGGCACCCGGGAGTGCTCGGACTGCCGCCCGGGGAAGGGACGCCGCACCCCGACGAGGACCTGGTGCTGGACCTGTCACTCGGCCAGCTCAGCGGGCCCGAGCGTGACACCGTGCTCGCCCACGTCGGCGACTGTCTCGAGTGCCGGGCCGACCTCGACGCCCTGACTGCGGCCATCGAGTCGACCCTGGCTGCTGTGCCCCGCGCCGAGCCGGGACCGGACTTCACCGCCGGGGTGCTGGAGCAGTGTGGTGCGCTGCCGGGACCTGACGCCGCCGGGGCAGGCCACGCGGGGGCAGGGCACGCTGGGCCCGGTCCGACCACGTGGCGGCCGCCGACCTGGGCGGTCGCAGCGGCAGCGGCCATCATCGGACTCGCCACCGGTGCCGGACTCACCTCCACGCTCGGGGGCCACGGGCAGGTCCCGGACACCGAGCCGCCTGCGGTCACGGTCGTGGCAGGGGCCGCCCTGACCACGGCTGACGGCACCCGGGTGGGGACCGTGTCCCACAGCTGGAACGAGGGCAGCGCGGTGCTCGTGGTGGACATCGCCGGGGGCGAGCCGGGACGGCGCTACCTGTGTCGGCTGACCACCGCCGACGGGCAGGCCCACGATGTCGGTGCGTGGACGCTCGCACCCGACCGACCCAACAACTGGGTGGTGCCCGACCCGGGTGCCGTCTCAGTCGAGCTCGTCTCCGAGTCCGGCGCGGTGTGGTCCAGCGCCACCCTGTGACGGAGCGCTCCCGGTGGTGCGGCTGACGGCGGCTTGCTCTTGTCCTACCCTGGTGCTGGTCATGGGCCGGTCAACGAAGGGGCGGATCAGTGGGCAGCTGGAGTGGGCGACGGGCAGCAGGCCTGCTGGCTGTCGTGCTGACACTGGCCGCCTGCTCCAGGGGGGAGGTGCCCGCCGGTGACCTGCAGCAGAGCGTGCGTGACGGGCTGGCGACCGAGGGCGTCGAGCTGCGGTCGGTCACCTGTCCTTCGGGCGTCGCCTCACAGCTCGGTGCCTCCGTGGTCTGTCAGGTGGAGTTCTGGGAGGAGAACGCGCTCGGTGAGCCCGTTGACCGGGTGCGCATCGTGGTGACGTCGGTCGAGGGCGACCAGGTCCGTTATCGCCTCGAGCCGCTTGCCGTCGGGGTTGCCGATGACGCCGAGGCGCCCAGTCCGGCACCATAGGATCGTGACGACACCGGGAGCACGACCACAGTTCCGCACTGCCCGAGCATTCCAGAGCGGATATGCCACTGAAGATGTCGATGCCTTCCTCGATGAGGTCTTCAGCGCTCTCGCGAGTGGGCGACAGGTCCCCAACATCGAGGCTGCGCGCTTCAAGACCGCACGGGGCAGGGCCGGCTATGACATGGATGAGGTTGACCGCTTCCTCGATGATCTCTTGGCCGGACTCAGCGGGGGCGAGATCGCCGAGCCGACTGCCGAGGAGCAGGCCCGGGCGCAAGCCTTGCGGGAGGCGATGGACCCGTTCCGACGCGACCAGCCCTGACCAGCGCACGCTGCCGACCCGCACGGCAGCTGCCGCGGAGCTGGCGAGTCACCAGGCCGGCACGGCACCTGCTGCGAAGTGGGCAAGTCACCAGGCCCGCACGGCACCTGCTGCGGAGCTGGCGAGTCGCCTCACTCCGCGAGTCGCCTCACCCCGCGAGCCGCTGCCGCAGCCCGCTCGCGCGTTGCACCCGCCGAGCGACGGCCAGACGGACGGCCGCCTCGCTGCCGACGACACGCACCCGCTCCTGCGCCCGGGTGACGGCGGTGTAGAACAGCTCGCGGGTCAGCAGCGGTGAGTCGACGTCGGGCAGCAGCACGGTGATCTCCCGTGCCTGGCTGCCCTGCGCCTTGTGGATCGTCATCGCGTGCATCGTGTTGACGTCACCGAGGCGGCTGGGGGCGAACCGTTGGCTGCCGTCGGAGCCCTCGATGGCTGCCATCCGCACCGCGGTGCCGTCCGGCTTGGCCGACTGGACCACCACCCCGGTGTCTCCGTTGAAGACTCCGGTGACGTAGTCGTTCGCGGTGACCAGCAGGGGGCGCCCGACATACATCGGGTCATAGAGGGGGTCACCGGTCTCCTCCCGCAACCAGCCCTCGACGGCGTTGTTCCAGGTCCTCACTCCCCACGGGCCCTCCCGGTGCGCGCAGAGCATCCGGTGCTCACGCAGGTGGGCCAGCGCCGTGCCCTCGTCGCCGTCGAGCGCTGCACGGCGGATCGCTAGCGCGTGACGCATCAGCACCGGGCGCAGGTATGCCGCAGGGTTGGCCTCCTCGACCCAGGTCACCTCGGTGCCGGCACCGTCGGCGCGGAGTGCCTCGACGACCCGGTCGGCGTCGCCGTCGCGCAAGGCCTGGGCCAGGTCCCCGATGGTCTCGCCGAACCGGTGCGAGGTGTGCAGCCGCGCCACCGCCAGTGGAGGGGTCGAGGACGCCGCGGCCCCGGCCACGAGGTCGGCCAGCACCGCCCCCGCGTCGACCGACACCAGCTGGTCGGGGTCGCCGACCAGGATCAGCCGCGTCGTCGGGCGCAGCGCCTCGAGGAGCCGGGCCATGTGGGTCAGGGAGACCATCGACGTCTCGTCCACCAGGACCACGTCGTGTGGGAGACGGTTGCGCCGGTCGTGCCGAAAGCGTGTCGATGAGTCCGGGCGCTTGCCCAGCAGCCGGTGCAGGGTGACCGCCTGGACCTCCTGCAGCGGCTCGATCAGCGCGCGCGTCGCCACATCAGCGGTGCGGCCAAGGATCTCCCGGAGGGCAGTGGAGACCGCCTCCTGCATGCGGGCGGCGGCCTTGCCGGTCGGTGCGGCAAGCGCGACCCGCAAGGGCTGATGGGCACCGGACTGCTCCGCCAGCAGCGCCAGGACGCCAGCGACGGTGCTCGTCTTGCCGGTCCCGGGGCCACCGGTCAGCACACTGGTCCAGGCTCCGATGACGACGCGCGCCGCGTCCCGCTGCTCCTCCCACCCCGGTGGGAAGACCCGCTCCAGTCCGGTGCTCAGCAGGGCGTCGTCGACGGCCGGAGCCGTGGCGTCGGCGCGGGCCAGCAGGTCGGCGACGACCTGCACCTCCTGATGGTGGTAGCGCTGCAGGTAGACCAGCCCGTGCTCCAGCACGAGCGCTCCCTTGCGGACGAGCGAACCGTCCAGCAGCTGCTGCGTCCACTCGGCTGCATCACGCCAGGGGAGGTCCACCGGAGGGTCGAGAGCCCGCAGCGCCGGGTCGAGCCGCGCCAGGTCGACGGCGACCGAGCCGGTGCGCACCGCATGGGTCGCCAGGGCCGCTGCGAGCAGGGAGGCGTCCGCCGAGCCCTCCTCGACGCCCCCGGCGGCGCGGGCCAGGGTCCGGGCGACGTGCAGGTCCGCTGCCGTGAGCACCCCGGCGGTGTTCAGCCGCCCGAGCAGACCGCTGCCGTCGCGGGCCAGGCGTCGGTCATGGGCGTCGATCGGCTCGAAGACCTCCAGGGCCGCACCGTCCTCCACGGCCGCACTCTCCTCGAGGGCCGCGTCGCTCTCCGGTTTCCCCTCAGTCATGCGGCCCCCTCACCGCGGCCGTCGAGCAGGTCCGATACAGCCAGCACCAGCGCCACCGGCGGCTTCCAGGAGAAGACGCCGCACGGCATCCCGTCGATCAGCGGGGTGCTCGGACCGCACATCCCGCGAACATAGAGGTAGAGCACGCCGCCGAGGTGCCGCTTGGGGTCGTAGCCGGGCAGGCGCCACCGCAGGAAACGGTGCGCGACGACGGCATAGAGCAACGCCTGCAGTGGATAGCTGGAGCTGCCCATCGCCTCGTCGAGCGCCTCCGGCCGGTAGGCCGCAGCCGTCAGCGGCTGCTCCGGGTCGTCGAACGGGCCCAGCCAGTTGGTCTTGTAGTCGACCACGAGATAGCGCCCACCGGTGCGCAGCACGACATCGACCGACCCGGTCAGGTAGCCACGCAGCTCCTGCTGGGCCAGTTGTGGCTGCGCGTCGAGGGCATCGGCCCAGGCCCGGACCGGGTCGCCGGACCGCAGGTGGGTGCGCAGCAGGGGAGCGAGGTCACCCAGGACGGTGGTCGTCGGGGTGCTGACACGGCCGGCGTCGCCGCCTCCGAGGGGCATCTCGAAGTCGAGCTCGCGCAGCCGGTTTGGCAGGCCGATCTGGCGCAGGGTGGCACCCTCCGCCAGAGGACCGAGCGGGGTGTCGCAGACCGCGACGAGGGCGTCAGCGAGCACCTCCGCATCGAGCTCCACCGGCCACCAGACGAGCTGCTCGTGGATGCGGCTGAGCAGCTCGGCCCGCAGGTCCGCTGCGGCCGGGTCGGCGTGCTCGAGGACGGCGTGGACGAGCGAGCCGAACCGTGCCCCGACCGGGAGGTCGGCCATCGGCGAGGGCACGTCGCTGCCTGGCACCGCCAGCCCGGGCAGGGTCGGCTCCGCGTCCGCTGTGGGCGTGGGCGCCTCGGGCTCGTCGTTGCGCGGTTGCACCTCAGTCTCGCTCCCGACCCCGCCGGTCAGCTGGGTGCCCTCCGCGTCGCGCGGGGTGCTCAGGGAGGTGTATGACGTGCGCCGCCACCTGGTGTCGATCGCTCGCTCGAGGTGCCGCACACCGATCGTCGGCGACTGCTCGGGTGTCGGTGCCGGCACCGTGTCCGCGTGGTCGGCCCGCTCCAGGTGGAAGGCGCCCAGGTCGGCCCACTCCCGCAGGCGCTCGGCGGCCTGGTCGTCGGTCTTCGGGACCGGGACCATGTCGGGGGCTGTCGCCTCGCCGTGACCGCGACCAAAGAGCAGCCGGTGCAGCGCCGAGGTCGGGGTGTTGTTGCTGGGTGACCACCAGATGACGACCTGCGACTGCGCACGGGTCAGCGCGACATACAGCAGCCGGAGGGACTCGCCGGCGTCCTCGGACTTGTGCCGGGCGACGGACCTGGACCAGTCCGGGTTGTCGGGGGCGTCGCCCCCGACGTCGCGGCAGCGGGTGCGCTCCGGAGGGTCCTCGTGGAACAGCGGGATCTGCGGGGTCTTGCTGACATAGCGGTCATAGAGGGCGGGCACGTAGACGACGGGATATTGCAGCCCCTTGCTGGAGTGGATCGTCACCAGTTGCACCGCGGCAGCGTCGGAGTCGAGCCGGCGGCTGCGGGTCCCGGAGGACTGCGGGGCGTCGTCGGCCATCTGTGCGCGCAGCCAGTCGATGAGGGCCGCCAGGCCGAGCCGGCCGCCGGGGTGCTGCTGGCTCGTGGTGTGCAACAGCTCGCCGACGTGCTGCAGATCGGTGAGCTGCCGCTCCCCGCCGACCCGGCACAGGATCCGGGCTGGCAGGCCCTCCACCATGAGGGTCTCCAGGATCGCCGCGGCCCCCTGTCGCACAAAGACCTCGGCGAGCTGGCGCATCTGCGCGGACAGCTCATCGTCCAGGTCGGGGCCCCCGGCGTCGAGCTCGGCCGCGGTGCGTCCGACCAGGTCGGTGAGCGCCGCCGCGCGGGTAAGCATCGAGCGGTGCGGCGCAGCCATGGCCTCCAGCAGCGCGAGCCACTCCTGCGCTGCCGCAGTGCGCAGCACGCTCGCCCCACCCGCGAGGACCGCGTGGATCCCGAGCCGGTGCAGCTCGGCCTGCGCCGCCAGCAGGTCGCGGCCCGCGTGGGCGAGCACCGCCACGTCACGCGCCTGCAGGGGGCGGGGGGTGGGGTTGTCGTCGGCATCTGTCGGCCCGTCGGCGAAGGTGGCGCCAGAGGCCAGCAGGTGGGCGATGTCGAGGGCGAGGTCGCGTCCGATGTGGTCCCGGGATGCCCCGATCGTGGTGTTCTTGCGCAGGTGGTCGCCGCGCAGCACGTGCCGCAGCCGCAGCGGCTCGGGGTGCGGTGCGCCCTGCAGGCGACTGCCCTGATGACGGGCTGTGACGGGCAGGACGGTGATCTCCGGGTCTCCCAGGGCGGCGCCGCGCAGCAGCGCTTGCAGCGCGTCGACCAGCGGGGCGTCCGTGCGATAGTTGACGGGCAGCGTCCGGTGCTCCTGGGCAGTGGCAGCGGCCTGCAGATAGGTGACCACGTCACCGCCTCGGAACGCATAGATCGCCTGCTTCGGGTCACCGATCAGCACCATCGTCGCGTGCCCGCGAAAGGCCTGGTCGAAGACCTGCCACTGCACCGGGTCGGTGTCCTGGAACTCGTCGACGAGCACGACCTTCCAGCGGCCGCGCATCCGTCGCGCGGCGAGAGTGCCTCGCGTGTCGGCGTCGGTGTCGGCGAGAGCTCCGGCCCTGGACGTGGTGTCGGGCCCCTCGCCCGCCAGGGCGTCGCGCAGCTGGGTCAGCAGGTCGTTGTAGTGCATCACCTGCAGCCGTCGCTTGCGCACGTCGAGCTCGGCGCGCACGAGCTGGGCGAACCTGGACCGGCGCACCGGCGTGCTGCGCCGGTCGCCGGACCCCGGGTCGGGTCGCAGCTCGGCGTGGATGTCATCGACCGCGGCCCGGGCGATCGACAGGGCAGCGGACCGGTCGAAGACCGGCTTCTCACGGTCCCCGACGAAGCCGCGCAGATAGAGGTCGTCGACCACCTCGACCAGGAGGTCGTCGAGGTCCTCGACCAGGTGTGCGGAGGCGTCGGAGGTCCCGGCCACGCCGAGGGAGCGCAGCACCTGCTGGCAGAACTGATGGGTCGTGGCGATCGTCGCCTCGTCGAACGAGGTCAGGGCGTCCCGCACCCGGCGCAGCCGCAGCGTGCGCTCCGCCTCGTCGCCCTCCAGCAGCAGCGCCGGCAACGGATCGTCGGGTGCCTGCGCCGGAGGCTTGTGCAGGAGACGCTCGGCCTCAACGAGCTGCTCGCGCACCCTGGCCCGCAGCTCCTGGCTGGCGGCGCGGCCGAAGGTCACGACGAGCATCTCGGGCAGCGTGCAGTGCCCCTCGGCAACGAAGCGCGCCACCAGGGCCGCGATGGTCCACGTCTTCCCGGTGCCCGCGCTGGCCTCGAGCAAGACCGTGGCGCCCTCGGCGGGGAGCGGGCCACGGATCGAGAACTCGGTTGCCGTCATACTCATGCCACTCACATCCACGCCTTGCTCTCGGGTCCGTCGGTGAGAAGGGGGAGCCAGACCCGCAAGGCGAACTGCCCGAACCGGGTGTGTATGCGCTCGCTCCAGACCTCATCCTCGCCCGCCACCCCGGCGAGGTCGACGAGCCGCGCACCGTCGCCGAAGACCCGGCGGAAGGCCGGGTCGTCCTGCTCGCCGACCGAGGTGTACCAGCCCGTCGTGGTCTCCCACTTCTTGCTCGCGTCGGTCAGGGCGCCCTTCTCGTCGCCGTTGGAGGCATAGGACTCGGCAAAGGCGGCGGCCGACTGCACACCGAGAGGGAGTGGGGTCCGCATGCCTCGGTCATAGACGTCGACCAGTTCGCCGAGCAGGCGCAGCGCGGTGTCAGGGTCGACCGGCCCGTGGGTCATGCGCACCACGCGAGGGTTGCGGCCCTGCCGCATCTGTCCGATCACCTGGCTGGTCGGCCAGGTCTGGCCGTGGGCAGCGAGCGCCAGGGCGGTCACCCACGAGCGCAACCGTTGCTTGGCCCGAATCGTGGAGTAGGTCGCGATGACCACCCCCGGTGGTGTGCCGTGCAGCGGACCGATCGTCCCGGTCAGCCGGCGACCGGAGGGGAGGGCGATGTCGAGGTCGATGATGTCGCCGGGTGACTCGAGGTGGGGCATGGCGGCACGGGCAATATTGCGGACCCGCTCGTCCACCTCCTCGAGCACCGCGCGGCCCAGCTCTCCGGGAGGCACCGACCCCCGCCACAGCTCCTGCTGACGGCTGTCGTCGGGATGCGCACCGGCCAGCACCGCCCGCAGCATGCGGTCGCCGATCTTCCATCGCTCCAGACCGTCCAGCTCGATGGGGATCCCCTCGGCCGACTCCTCGGGCTGGTCTGGCAGCAGCAGCCCCAGTCGCTGCCGCAGGAAGCCCTGGGCCGGCTGGGCCAGGAACCGCTGGAGGTCCTCCAGATCCACGTCGCGGGACTGCTCCACCCGTTCCCGGAGGGGCTCGTCGACCAGCCACGAGGCGCCACCGCCTGTCTCGGGCACCGCGGGACGGGACAGCGCGGCCTCGGCGCCAGCGAGGGCGCACGGGTCAAAACTGAACGGCATCGCGTCGGGCCGCAGCGGCGGCAGGTCCGGCGCCACCCCGCCCAGGTTGCGCACGTCATAGGGCTGGAGCGGGTGGTGCCGCACGAGGGGCCCGGCACCACCGGGACGCGATGCGGTCTCGTGGAGGGCGTCGAGCAACTCGCCGAGCGGGACAGCGGGAGGCCGCGGCGCGCCGCTGTGCTCGTCGGCACCGGTATAGGTGATGACCAGCGTGTCCTGGGCGGCCATGACGGCGTCCAGCAGCAGCTGCCGGTCCTCGGCACGAGTGTCGCGCTCGCCAGTGACCGGGCGCCGGGCGAGGGCGTCGTCACCGTCGGCGGCGGTGGTGCGTGGGAAGACTCCGTCGTCCAGACCGACCAGGCACACCACCTTGTGCGGCACGGAGCGCATCGGCACCATCGTGCAGATCGTGAGCGTGCCGGTGCGGAAGCTGGAGCGCGTCGCACGCCCCGCCAGGTGCTCCTGCAGCATGGCGCGGATGTCAGACAGCGCCAGCGTCGTCGACCCGGTGTCCCGGCGCGCGGCGTCGGCGATGCGGGCGAGCTCGCGCTCCAGCTGCGTCACCTGCCACTCATCCTCGCCCGGCACGTCGGCCAGGCCGCGCACCCCCTCGAGCAGGACCCGCGTCCACTCGTGGGCGTGCTGGCACCCGTGCAGGTCGCGCAGGGTGCCACCGAGCCGGTCGACCAGTTCGGCAAGCCGCCCGGCCAGGTTGATATCGCCGCTGTCGAGGTCGTCGAGAGCCAACGTGTGGCCGAGGTGGGTCACCTCCTGGCCATCGAGCACCGCGCCGGTCAGCACCCGGTCGAGGCCGGTGCGCCAGGTGTTCTGGCCAAAGTTGGCCAGTGCATAACGGCCGCGGTGCTCGGCGTCCAGGCCCCACCGCACGGCCACCTCCTCGACCCAGGTGCCGATCCGTTCCAGAGCGTCATCGTCCAGGCCGAACCGCCGACGCACCGGTGCCGACCGTGCCAGGTCGAGCACCTCGCTGGTGGTCAGCCGCGACCCGGCCAGCGCCACCAGCTGTGACGCGAGCGCCAGGAGGGGGTTGGTATGCCGGGGCGCGCGGTCCGCGAGCATCACCCGCAGGCCGTGGGCCGGGTGGGCATCGACCTCCCGGACCACCTCGCCGAGCCCGAAGCCGGCGTGCACCAGCGGGGCGTAGGCGTCGATGTCGGGGCACATCACCAGGATGTCCCGCGGCTCGAGGTCGGGCCGGTCCTGCAGCAGGCCGGCCAGCACATCGCGCAGCACCTGCACCTGACGCCCGCGCCCGTGGCAAGCGTGCACCTGCACGGAGTCGTCGTCGGTCTCGAGCACCCGGCCTGCCACCTCGTCGGCCTCCGGCTGGCGGTCGCGACGCAGGTCGTCCTGCAACCAGCCGAGCAGCGTCGTCGGCGGCGAGGCGGTCGTGGTGGTCAGCAACTGACCCAGCGGCCGGTCCACGGCACCGGCAGGAGCCAGCGTGCGCTGAAGCTCACGCATGTCCCGGCCCAGCGAGGCCAGCAGGGGGTGCTCGACGACGACCACCGAGTCGTCAGCGGTGCGCACGACCGGACCCTGCGCCACGGCCTCGGTCAGCCGGTCCCAGGCAGCGGGGGAGGCCTGCGGCAACCACAGGTGCACGTCCCGGTGCGCCGCCAGCGCCTCCAGCACCGAGACCTCGCTGCTGGCGATGCGGGTGTGCCCGAACAGTGACAGGCGGCCCGGGAGCTCGAGTCCGGCCGGCTCGCCACCTGCGCGCAGCGCGGTCACGACCCGGTCGCGCCGCACCTCGGGCGGGTCCGCGTCCACCAGCTCGAGCACCCGGCGCCACAGGTGGGGCTGCCAGGCGAGGTCGTCGGGGAGCGGTCCACCCAGTCCGTCGCCCGAGCCCCCGGAGCGCCAGTCGGCGATGAGGGAGGGGCGCTGCTCGGCATACGAGCTGAGGATGCCCGCGAGTCGGCGCGCCACGGCATAGCGGCGCCCACGGCGCAGCTCGGCCTCGGTGTCGTCGTCCGCACCCCGCGTGCCCAGGTGCACGGCCAGCGGCGTGGCCCAGTCCTCACCCAGGCTCTCGTCGATCGCGCGCAGGACCGGCCAGGTGAGCTGCTCGGGATGCCAGGGATCGTCCCGCTCGATGCCCAGCACGAGGGAGACCAGCGAGTGCGGGTTGAGGAAGCGCACCCCGGCGCAGACCCCGTCGCCACCCCCGGGTCCGGCACCCAACCGGTGCGAGAGCCGCTGCGCCAGCCACCGCTCGACACCCTTGGCGGGCACGGCGACGACCTCCTCGGCGAACGGGTCCTCCAGCGGCGTCGCGAGGAGCTCGGCGAGCCCGTCGGCCAGCACGTCGGTGCTGGTCGCTCGGTGCACGAACAAGGTCACGCTGCGACCCTAGTCGGCGGGACCGACATCACCCTGTTGCGGTCGCCGCGGCCCTGGCTTCGTGAGGAATCCGGCTCGGCGGCAGGCCAATAGGCTGGAGCGCATCGAGCAGGCAGAGCGACATCCCGCGCAACCTCGACCCCGGACGCCGTGGTCCCAGGGAGTGGCCACCACGCCCGAGTTCCGGATCCACAACGACGAGCCGCTGGCCCTGGGGGTTCGACGAGTCATCCTTGAGCAGGTCGTCCACGCGACGCAGATCCGGGACAGCGACGACCTGGACACGGCGGTCCACGACCTACGCAAGGCGATGAAGAGAACCCGCGCTGTCCTGCGCCTGGTGCGCGGGGAGCTCGGCGACTATCGCTATCGGCAGGAGAACACCGCCCTGCGCGACACCTCGCGCCTGTGGGGGCCGACCAGGGACGCGGCGGTGCTGGCGAAGGTTGCCGCAGAGTTCGTGGCCGAGTTCGAGATGGACGGTGCAGCAGCAGACCGCGTCGTCACTGTCCTGCGAGCGCGCGCCGCGGCGGCCACCCGAGCGGGACACCAGGACCGACGACGGCACCTCGATACCCTGACGGCGCTCGGCAGTTTTGCGTGCCGGGTGCGGAGGTTCCCGGTGGAGGGACCGGACTCGATCGCGAACGAGTGGGCGGCCGTGCAGCCCGGGGTGACCAGAGTGGCGAAGCGGGCGGCGCGGAGGCTGCGCCAGGCCGAGCAGGACCCGAGCGTCGAGCGGCTGCACGCCTGGCGCAAGGACGTGAAGTACCTCGGCTATCAGCTCGAGGTGCTGCGACCGCTGTGGAAGGACCTGCTCGGCGCCATTGGTGACCGGCTGATGGAGGTCGGCAGCATCCTGGGTGACGACCACGACCTGGCGGTGTGGGAGGAGACGCTGCGTGCGGACGGCTCGTTGGTGACCGACCCCGCAGAGCTCACCAGGCTGCACGACACCATCGGCGTCCGCCGTCGGCGGCTGCAGACCGAGGCGTTCGCCCTGGGCGGGACCGTGCTCGCCGAGCCGAAGCTGCTCGTCGAGGAGGTCGCCGCCGCCTGGCATCAGGCTCGGACCTGAGTGATCGGATCGCGAGCCACCTATAGTGACGCGGTGCCCAACGACCGCCTGCTCCACGAGGCTCCCCGCGTGTTTGCCCGGGGGAAGGGCGTATGGCGCACGATCGCCGAGGTCTACAGCTACTTCTTCGTCGCGGGGCTGGTTCTGCCGTTGGTGCGTGATGCCTCGTTCGCGCTGTCGTTCGCGATCGCGGCCGTGTGCGCGACCGGCTTCGCCGCTGTCCTCCTGGTCGTGAGCCTGGGCAGCATCCAGATCACCCAGGACGAGGTCCGGGTCCGGAGCTGGCGGGGGACCGCAGTGGTCCGGCGGTCTCACATCGACGAGGTGGTCCACGTCAAGGACCTCATCGTGATGGGAACCGTCGAGGGCTATGTGGCGCTGCTGGACCGAGATGGCCGTCCACTCTGGCGCTCGGTGACGAACTACTGGCGGCCCGAGACGGTCAAGGCGCTCGTCGGGGCCGGGCGGCGCAGGTCCGTGGTCGGCACGATGCCAGCGCAGGAAGCCGCGCAGCGGTGGCCGGGGATGCTGCCGTGGAGCCTGGCCAACGCCACGAAGGCCTTCATGACCACGGTCGTGCTTGGTCTGGTGGTGGTGACGCTCGGGCTCACCGTTCTGCTCCTGGTGGTGGACTGACTCCGGTCAGCTCAGCGAACCCGCACCACGGTGCCACCGGTGACCGACACCAACTGGTCGAAGGTCAGCTCGACCACCGTGTCCGGCGTGCCACCAGCTGCCCAGATCGTGTCGTGGACTCGTAGGTCCTCGTCGACCAGGGCGCGCAGCCGGCTGGGGTGGCCAGTCGGTGCCACCCCACCAATGGCCTGCCCGGTCGCGGCCCGCACGTCCGGCGCCTTGGCCATGGTCACCTGGCTCGCACCCGCCACCTCGGCCACCACGGCCGGGTCGATGCGGGCCGCGCCACTTGACATCACCAGGAGCGGCTCACCGTCGGCCAGCAGCACCAGGCTGTTGGCGATCGCCGCGACCTCGCAGCCCAACTGCTCCGCGGCGAGGGCCGCGGTGCGGGCGTGGACGTCGAGCACGACGATCGGTGAGTCGACCCCGGCCGCGAGCAGCGCGGCGCGGACCTCTTCGTTGCGGGGGTGCATGTCGTGAGTATGCCGGGACGCGCCTGGGAAGGTGGCCACTGGGTCACTCCTACGCACCCTGCCAGCCTTCTGAGATGTCAGCTGTGACGGTAGGCAAGCGGGTCACGTCGCAACTGGTAGTTGAAGGACATCCCGACACTTCGCCCGCCGATCCCCACCAGTTCCTGGCTAGCCGACGGGAACGGTAGGGATGCTGGTGCTTCCGGGTGATGGGCGTGCCCGCGCCCACCCGATCCAACGCGACGTCCCCAGGGATGAGGTCGAGTCGCTCGGGCGAGATGAAGTAGGCAGCCTGCGACAGGTAGCCGTCGACGATGAGAGCTTGCACCGCACGCCCGCAGGCACGGTGGTCGGGGTGGCCGTCATAGGCGCTGATCGTCCAGGCTGTAGTCCCGCGCGCCACGTGGCCGCGGATCAGCGCGGCCACCGCCTCCGGGGTGGCCGAGCTGTCGGCGAGTCGCTCCTCGTAGGGCGGGATGACCGGTGTGGCGCCCATCGCGCGCACTGCACCGTCGAACTCCCGGTCCCGCAGGGCCGAGAAGTGGTGCGGCGAGGGAACAAAACCCAACTTCCGGGGAAGGTCCCTGGAGCGCACGATCGACGCTTCCCCTCGGCTGATGAGAAGCACCGTCACCACCATCCCAGCGGACACCGCCTCGAGGATCGCAGGACCCATCGAGAGCACCTCGTCGTCCTGGTGGGGTGCTATGGCAACCAGGTCCGGGGAGACAGAATCTGGCGGGGCATCTGCCGGCGGTGTGCTCACCCTAGTGCGGCGACTCCTTGGTGGCGTCATAGTCCGGCGGCTCCTGCGTGGTCCGACGTGTGGGCGCGGCGAGGCCATCTGAGGCGTCCGCCTGCCGAGCGTCGCAGAATACCAGTCAGGTTTGTCGCGACCCGTCGACCACCGGATCTGGCTTCCCCAGGCTGTTACTCTCACCGACAACGGGGCCAGGCCCGTGCTCTGGGACCAACAGTGTGGCACCGCGATCCGTGCGCAGGGAAGGGATGACCTGTCGTGAACCCAGCGTCGGAGCCCCCTCCCGGAACTCTGGCACGCAACACGGCCGCTCTCGCCGTGGGATTCTTCGCGCGGACGCCGATCCTGCTCGTCTACTTCGTGCTCGCGACCCGTACCCTCGGCGTCGCAGACTACGGGGTTCTCGCTGCCATATCTGCCGTGTGCGCTATCACCGGCCCGCTGGCCGCCTTTGGCTCCACCCACCTGCTGATCAGGCACGCATCCCAGGATCTCTCGACCGCGCGGTCCTGGCTGGGCTCAGGCCTGACGGTCAGCGCCCTGGGTTCACTCGTGGTCGGAGCGTTCGTCCTCGCCACGGCACCCGTGTTGCTACCTCCCGAGACCCCATATGCCGCGCTCGCTCTGCTGCTGGCCGGCGAGCTGGTTCTGGCAAGGATCGTCGAGATGTGCAGCGCCGTCTTCGTCGCCAGCGAACGCATGCACCTGAAGACCCTCATCCAGATCGGTCTACCAGTTGCCCGGCTCGGTGCCGTCCTCATCCTCCTCGCCGGACCGTGGTCGATCACCCTGACCCGTTGGGCACTCGCTGGGGTCATCGCCACGGGGGTGTGGTCGGTCCTGGCCCTTGTCCTCGCCATTCGGGCGGTCGGTCGTCCGGGCTGGTCGATGGCCCCATACCTCCGAGAGTGGCGCCAGGGCCTGCTCTTCGCTGCGGGCCTCGGGGTCGACAACGTGCACAACGAGGCCGACAAGATCGTTCTGGCCCGGCTCGACGGGCCTGTGGCGGCGGGTGTCTATGCCGCGGCCTACCGAATCCTCGAAGTTGCCTACACCCCCATCCGTGCTCTCCTGGGGGCCGCTTTCCCCCGCATGTTCCGGCACGGAGCTGCCGGCTCGGCAGCGCTGAGGCCGCTGCTGCGCCGGCTCCTCAAATACGGCCTTGGCTACTCCCTCCTGGCCGTGCCTGCGGTGGTGTTTCTGGCTCCGCTCGTTCCACGCATCCTGGGCGACGAGTTCGCAAACGTCGCACCGGTGCTGGCATCACTCGCCGTGCTGATCCCGCTCCGCACCGTGCGTGCACTGCCTGCGGATACCCTCACCGGCGCCGGCTACCAGGGGCGTCGCACAGTCGCCCAGCTCGTGGTCGCAGTCGTGAACGTGGTGCTTCTGCTCGCACTCGTGCCACCTTGGGGAATCAGGGGAGCGGTGTTTGCCACACTCGTCGCAGAAGCTCTCCTCGCCGTTGTCCTCTGGACCATGTGGTGGCAGGTCCGGCTCGTGGTCCGGCAGCTGACCCCGGACGGGACCCTCCCCCGCTGAGTTGTGGCAGACAGAGGTCAGCCGAGAGCGGTGAGGTTCTTCTGGTCGGATGACGTCGACCATAGCGTTCCTGCTCGAGGCGGGGCACCCAGGTGCCCGACGCGGCTCGGGCTGGCCCGCCGTCGGTTCGTTCTACCGCACGGCGACCCGCGTCCGCAGCCGGGTCACGCATCGTGCGTGGTGACACGCATGCGGAGAGCACTGACCGTCTGGGTGCACCGTCATCCTGTCGCGTCGTAGAGGCGTCGCACACGTCGCGCGGTGGCTTCCGCCCACGCCATCCAGGGCGTCGCTGGTGCCTTCATCAACACCCGATAGGTCGCGCGCAGCGACGGCGTCCACTCGAACTTCCAAGGGTACTTGCCGGCACCTAGGTCGAACTCGTGGCCGAGTTCATGCCCAGGGTCGTGCTCCTCGAGGTACTCGAGGATCTCCAGCTGCACCACCGTGCCGATGCGGTAGTCCTCGTACTCAGGAAGGTAGGCACTGTTCCATGACAGCAGCCGACCTGCGTGCCGGAACACCGTGAAGTATCCAACCACGCGTCCGCTTCTCGGATCCCCTCCCTCGACGAGGGCGAAGGTCAGAGCATCGTCAGTGTCTCGAAAGATCGTCTGTATGTGCTTGAAGCGCTGCGGGTTCTCGAAGAGCGAGTGGCGCTCGTCACGCCCCTGTGCGATCAGGTGCTCCTTCTCCGCCCCGTGCACCGCAGCGATCCGCGCGTAGATGCCGTGCTGGTCACCGTGGAAGACGGCGAGCGACACGTCCCGCTCACGGTGCAGCTTGCTGCGGCACTTGCGGGCGTTGGAGGGGACGGTGTAGCCCTGGGACAGGTCGAGGTAGGGGTTCTCGATATGAAAGGCCAGATGCCGGTGATATTGCTGCGACTTGCGCACGTCCCAGGCGAAGGACGACTCCGACGGGATCCCCCTGAGATCGACCAAGGCGACCTCCCCATCGTCGATCAGCCTGGTCAGTTCGGCCATGACCAGACTGGTAATGGTCTTAGACTTGGCGCTGGCGTCACCCCCGCTGTATAGCAGCGACAGGTAGTCGCCGTGGCTCGCCCAACCCAGGACCGAGACCGCCCTCCTGTGACGCCGCCCGGGCCGCAACGCGAACGGGCCGATCCCGACGAGCCGACCGTCCTGCCGGATGGTGACGACGTGCAACCGGTAGTCGGGAAGCTGACCGAAACTCTTCCACCACGCGGTGACGAAGCGGTGGGTGACGTAGTAAGGGGTGGACGCATGCGACTCCAGCTGCTCCCACTCGGCCCTGAGGTCAGCTAGCCCCTCTGAGGTGGTGACGACGGCGACGTCCATCAATCACGGTCCATCGCGTGGGCGCCAGACGCGCTGCCGGGATGGCGCCGGTCCGACGGCACGGCGACGGTCCGATGGCACAGGGGCAGGTAGTACAGGGCGCGCTGGCGCACGGCCCCGAACGCTGCGTATGACGTCCGGGAACCCAAGTTGGACCGGGAGATGATGGTCAGTGCTTCCGTCCGGCCCGCCTCGGCGATGAGTTCCAACCGCCGTGCGATGGAGTAGGCGTGCAGCCCTCGCCGACGGTGGGCGGCGAAGACTCGGTCGTCCCACAGGTAGGCCTGGTGCAGTTGGAGCCGGACGGCATATCTGATCCGTTCGTCCGTGGTGTCCGCGAGCGTGATGTGGCAATATCCGCAGGGCTCACCATCCTCGTCCCGGATGACGAGCGTCCGGTCGCCGGGGTCGGCCAGTCGATCGACGAGGATGTCGTATTTCCGTGCGTCGAGATCGTCGGGGTATGCCTCCCTCATCTGGCTGAGCACCGGCGCAGTAGCGTCCTCCAGCGACCGTGCGGGATCAGCCGGTGACCATGCCCCTTGCACAGGGAAGGTGTAGAGGTCGAGGACCTGGCACACCCGCCGCGCGCCGCGCAGCGCGCGAGGTGCAAAGCGGCGTGACATGCGACTCCTCGTCGACCGGCGGGATCCGTGGCAACTCTATAGTCAGCGCGCGTCGGTCAACCATGGTGACGCACGCACTCAGGACCCCTGACCTCCGCTCCACAACGATGCCCCGCTGGACAGGGTCGGCCACCTGCCCGGTCGCGGCGCGCACGTCCGGCGACTTGGCCACGCTCACCTCGGTGGCGCCCGCAGCCTCGGTGACGACGGCCGGGTCGATGCGGGCCGCGCCATGTGACATCACCAGGAGCGGCTCATATGCGGGAACGCTCCTAACTGGGGCACAGCCCTCGCGACGCCACTTCGTGCCGTCGGCTCGATCACCCGCACTAGAGCAGCTCCGCCAGCAGTGTCGCGGCGCGCTGTGCCCCGTCGGTCTCGACGGCCAGCCCGTGCGTCTCCCGCTGCAGTTCCTTGGCCATCGCCATGGCGAGGACATCGGGGTCGGACGCGTCGGCATACGGCACGCAGGTGCCTGCGCCGTAGCGCTCGAGCCGGTGCCGCACGTGGACGTTTTGCTCGAAGTGGTGCTGCAGCGGCACGTAGAGGAAGGGCCGATCGGCGGCGGCCAGCTCCATGCAGGTCGTCAGCCCACCCTGGACGACGGCCAGGTCGCACGCGCCCAGGTGTCGGTAGAGGTCGGGGACGTAGCCGCGGTAGGTGACGCCCCGGCGCCGCGGCAGGCTCGCCGGGTCGATCCGGGGCCCGGTGACCACGAGGAAGCGCAGGCCGGGGACCAGCCGACGGGCCGCCGGCACCGCGTCCAGCACGCGCCGCAGCAGGGCACCGCCGACGCCGGACCCACCCACGGTCACCACGCAGAGCAGGTCATCGACGCCCAGACCCAACTCGCGCCGCAGGGCGGCACGCTCGGCGTCAGTCGGAGGCACGAACCCGGTGGCATAGCCAGCGAAGTCAAAGTTGTCCTGCGTCCACTCTCGTATGCCGGGGAGCCCGGGTCCGAAGGGCAGGTCCACCACGTCCTCGGGGTTCCCGACGAAGATTGAGCGGTCCCGCACCCGGTGATAGCGCGCCCGCTGCTCGATCATCTCGGCGTTGTAATCGGCCGTGAGCGCGGCTTCATATGCGCCACTGTCCGCCATCGGAACCCACCCCACGAAGTCGGTCAGCCAGGCGTAGGAGAACCGTTTGAGCTCCGGGTTCTCGTGCAGGAAGTAGTCGACCTCCCACGCCTCGTCGCCGATCACCAGGTCATAGCAACCCTCCTGGACGACGTCGGCGAACACCATGAAGTTGTTGACCATGATCTCGTCCATCCGGCGGATGGCATTGAAGGCGTTCAGGTCGTGATCGGCGCACTCGTCCTCGATGTGAGCGGACTCGTTGGCCAACCACGCGGAGGCCGGGTGCACGCGCTCCCCGGCGTCAGCGAGCACGCGGGTGACCGGGTGCTGGGTGAGCCAGTCGATCTGCAGGTCGGGGTGGTGCCGGCGCAGTTCACCAGCGATAGCCAGGTCGCGGCGGGCATGGCCCAGTCCGATAGGGGAGGAGAGGTACAGGGCCTTCCGGGGACGGTGCTGGGCGCGCACCCACGTGCGGTGGTGGGCAGTGGTCGCTGGTGTGGTGGTGCCCGCCGTGACCCTCGTCGCAAACTCCCTGATCAGGTGGTTAATCCGGACCGGGTCCCGCGCGGGGAGGCCGTGCCCGCCGCCCTCCACCAGCACGAGGTCCCCACCGGTCAGTTCCGCCAGGCGCACTCCCACGGCCGGGGGGCGCACACCGTCCTGCACGCCATGGACCACCAGGACGGGGCACCGGACCTGCGCGCACAGCGGCTCCAGCGGGACGTTCGTGGCCCCGCCCAGACCGAGCCGGCCAGCCGTCGTGTCGGCCAGGGTCTGCGGGCTGATCTGGTGGCCCCACCGGACGAGGTCCTCAATCTGCTTGGTGGAGTGTGGCTCGCTGAACATCTGGTGGGCGAAGAAGTCGACAAAGTCGTCATAGCCGCCGCCCAGCCAGTAGTCCCGGTTGTACTTGGCCCACCCCTGCGTCGTGTCCAGCGGTGTGTCCCAACGGAATTGCTCACGGGCCGGGCTCGCCACGGCCAGACCACAGGAAGGCCCGATGGCCACGACCCCCTGCACCAGTTCGGGGTGGGTCGCGGCCAGGTGCACCGCCCAGGTGGCCCCGCAGGAGTAGCCGACGACCACGGCCGCCGCCGTCCCGGTGGCCTCCAGGACGGCCGCCGCGTCCTCGGCATACTGCTCATTGCTGTATGCCGGGGCGCCGGTGGGTCGGTCCGCCGCACCACTGCCGCGACCGTCGAAGGTCACCACGCGCAGGTGCCGTGCCAGAGAGGGGACCTGGGCCTTCCACCACCGGGAGGGCACCAGGGACCACGTCGGCAGGAGGAGCACCGTGGTGGCGCCGGTGCCGTGCACGGCATACGGAATCTTGACCCCGTCACGGACCGCGACTCCGGTGACCTCTGGTGCGCGCACGGGTCGGGGTTCGGCCCCCCGGACGGGGAGTGGGACCCTCTGGGGGTGCTCGGCCGCAGCGCGGCGCGTCATGCTCACAGTGTCCTCCGGATCCCGGCCCGTGCCCAGCCCTCAGGGCCGGATCTCCAGCACCCGGTTGAACGGTGTCTGCGCGACCGAGGCGAACCGGGTGAAGCCGGCCGCGGTGGCGACGTCGCGGATCTTGGCCGGCCCTGCCTGGGTGCCCAGTGCCAGACCGACGTCCTGGGACAGCGACGCGGGCGTGCACAGCAGGGTGGAGAAGCCGTAGTAGGCCCGGCCCACCGGGTTGAGGTTGTCCTCGACGTGGTCACCGGACATCGGCTCGACGACCATCCAGGTGCCGTCCGCGGTCAGGGCGCCGCGGACCTGCTGGGCGGCGCCGACTGGGTCGCCCATGTCGTGCAGGCAGTCGAACATCGTGACCAGGGTGAAGCCCGAGCCGGGCAGGTCGTTCGCGGAGGCGACCTCGAAGCTCACCCGGTCGGAGACGCCCGCGTCGGCCGCACGCTGACGGGCGGTGGCAATCGATTCCGGGTGGTAGTCGTAGCCGATGAAGGTCGACTCCGGGAAGGCCTGGGCCATCAGCACCGTGGAGGCGCCGTGGCCACAGCCCACATCGGCGACCAGGGCACCGGCCTCCAGACGCTCGACCACCCCGTCGAGGGCGGGCAACCACTCGGCGACCAGGTGCGCGTTGTAGCTGGGCCGGAAGAACCGCTCGCAGCCGACGTGCACGTCGCTGACGTGCTCGTGCCAGCCGAAGCCCGCTCCGTTGCGCGCGGCGGCGAGGATGTGGTCCATGTCGTGCACGGTGCCCAGGACAATCTGGAACAGACCGGGCAGGAACGCCGGGCTGTCCTCGACGGTGAGGGCGATCGCCTGCTCCGGCGGCAGTGTGTAGCGCACGGTCGCGGGGTCATAGGTCACGTACTGCCCGGCGGCCTGGGCGTTCAGCCACTCCCGGGCATAGGGCTCGGCGGTCCCGGTGCGCTCGGCGAGCTCGGCGGGGGTGGTCGGCCCGTGGGCTACCAGGTCCTTGTAGTAGCCGAGCTTGTCGCCGAGGACGACGAGGGCGGCGTTGAGGGTCGCCCCGGCCTCGTCAACGGCGCGGAAGACGAACGCCATGAGGGTGTCCATGTCGATGGACGGTTCGGTGCTGGCCGTGGTGCTCGTGTCGGTGGTGGGGCTGGTCGTGGGGCGGGTGTCAGTGCTCATGGTGAGCCTCCTTGGTGTGTGTATGCGCAAGGTTCCGCCCACACACCCCCGCACCGCGTCCGGTGGCCCACCTAGTCTGTGCGCTCAGACCCCCCTGGGGCGGCTTGCCACCCTCACCCGACGTCATAGACCCCCAGACCCCCAGCCCCCAGACCCCAGCCCCCAGACCCCAGCCCCCAGACCCCAGCCCCCAGCCCCAAGACCCCAGCCCCCGGGACTGCTGCACGGGTAGGTGACAGGTTGGGTCAGGCCGCCTGAGGGGCGGCTGTGGCCATGGTGGCTTCGTACTCGATGGGCGTCAACCGGCCGAGTCGGTCCTGGCGACGGCGCCGGTGGTAGGTGCGCTCGAGCCAGGTCACGATGCTGATGCGCAGGTCCTGGCGGGTGGCCCATCGGCGGCGGTCCAGGACGTTCTTCTGCAGGAGGGCGAAGAAGGACTCCATCGCGGCGTTGTCGGCGCTCGTGCCGACCTGGCCCATGGATCCGACCAGGTGGTGGCGACGCAGCGCGGCCAGGTACTTCCGCGACCGGAACTGGCTGCCGCGGTCGGAGTGGACGATGCAGCCGGCAACGTCCATGCCGTGCGCGGCACGGGTCGCCACGGCGTTGTCCAGGGCCTGCACCGCCAGGCGCGACTTCATCCGGGCGTCGATGGAGTATCCGACGATGCGGCCCGACCAGACGTCCTTGACCGCGCACAGGTAGAGCTTGCCCTCACCGGTGCCGTGCTCGGTGATGTCGGTCAACCACAGCTGGTTCGGGCCGGCCGCGGTGAAGTCCCGCTCGACAAGGTCCTCGTGCGCGGGTGGCCCCGGCTTCCTGCCGTTCTTGCCTCGCTTCTTGCCGAAGACGCTCCACCAGCCGTTCTCCGAGCAGATCCGCCACGCGGTCCGGTCGCACATGCCCTCCCCGACGTCGCGGGCCTCGTCGGCCAGCAGCCGGTGCCCGAACTCCGGGTCGTCGCGGTGGGCGTCGAACAGGGCGTTGGCGCGGTGGGCCGCCGCCAGCTCGGCGTCGGTGACCGGTCCCTTCAGCCAGCGGTAGTACGGCTGGCGAGCGATCTTCAGCACCCGGCACGTCACCGTGACGGGGATCCCGTCGACGGCCAGCTCTCGGACGAGCGGGTACATCATTTTGGGGAGATGTTCGCCTGGGACAGGTACGCCGCGGCGCGGCGCAGGACCTCGTTCTCCTGCTCCAGCAGCCGGATGCGCCGTTTGGCCTCCCGCAGCTCGGCCAGCTCCTCACGGTCCGGACCCGGCCTGATCCCGGCGTCGCGGTCGGCTTGGGTCATCCAGTTCGTCAGACACGACTCGGAGATCCCGAAGTCCTTGGCCACCTGCTTGATCGTCACCCCCTCCTCGCGTTGTCGGGCGACCCGGACAACATCGTCACGGAACTCCTGGGGATACGGCTTGGGCATGGTGCACATCCTTCCCTGCAGCGCCTCACAGCACCACAGACTCGGTGTCACCTACCCGTGCAGCAGTCCCCCAGACCCCCAGACCCCCAGATCCCCGCCCCCCCAGACCCCAGCCCCCAGACCCCCAGACCCCCAGATCCCCGCCCCCCCAGACCCCAGCCCCCAGACCCCCAGATCCCAGCCCCCAGACCGCGCCCGCCACGTCTTGCAGCCGGTTATGTCTCTTCGAGCCGGTTATAACCAGCTCGAAGAGACATATCCGGCTCTAAGTCAGCGGTGACGGCCGGTGGGGCATCGCGATAGAGCAGGCTCGCACGTGGCCAGACGGTCCCACGTGCTGGACTGTCACCCACGTGCGGTGGACCGTCACGCGATCCCCTGCACCGCGGCCGACAGCTCCTCGCGTGAGTGGATGCCGAGCTTGAGGTACGACTTGCGCAGGTGGTACTCGATCGTCTTGGGGCTGAGGAACAGGGCAGCCGCCGCCTCGCGCGTGGTTCTGCCCTCCGCGAGCAGGAGGCAGATCTGGAGCTCCTGCGTCGTGAGCGAGCCCACGCCGGCCGGCTCTCGCTGCGGCACCCGCTCACCCGTGGCCTCGAGTTCCGCCCTCGCGTGCTCCTGCCAGAGCTGCGCTCCCAGAGCTGCGAACGTCGTCAGTGCGTCGCGGAGGGCCGGACGAGAGTCCACCCGCTGACCAATCCGGCGCAGTCGCATCCCGAGGGCCAGGCTGGTCCGGGCGCTCTCGAAGACGTCGCGAGTGAGCGCGTGCTGCGTCAGTGCCGCCACGAAGTGCGACTCACACTCCTCGTCGGTGGCGACGAGCCCCAGAGCCCGCTCGACCCGCGCCCTCGTCCATGGCCGTGCCATGGGACCGGCCACCGACGAGAAGCGCCGGGCCGCCTCGAGGGCCTGATCGACCTGTCCCACCCTCAGGAGAGCGTCGACGAGTTCTGGACCCGGATCGAGGTCAGGATCGCCGACGTCGAGATCGCGCAGCCGGTCGACGAGCCGGAGCATCCGTTCGCTGGCCTCCCGGGGGTTCCCTTCGGAGAGGTCCAGGTCGCCCAGTGCGAGCTCGCACCAGACCTCCCCGAAGTGGATGTCCCGCGCGCGGCAGAGTGCAGACGCCTCGGTCGCGTGCTCCCGGCACTGCTGGCTCCGCCCCGCCCGGGCGTCGAGGCCGGCCAGCCCTGCGAGGGCCATGGCGAGTTCTGTGCTCTGTCCGGTCTCCCGGGCCAGCCGTGCTCCCTCGTCAAAGTTGGCCGCCGCACGTTCCCAGGACCGGGAGGTCGCCTGGTCTCGGGCGACGTGGAACAGCACGTTAGGCAGTGCACCGACCCCGACCCTGGTCCGTAGGTCGTCGACGGTCTCCCGCAGTTCCGCTCCTTCACCAGTCTCACGGAGGAACAGCGGGACCAGCATCAACCACGGGCGTGCGGCCGTCTGAGCCAGCGGGTCGACATGGGTGGTCAACAGAGGCAGCGCCTCCCGCAGCTGCGGGGTGCCGTCCTCGCCGAGCATCACACCGGCCACACCCGCGGCGGCCAGCCCCACGGCGCGGGCAGTCGGCGATCGCACCTCGGCGAGATCCTCTGACAGCCGTGCGGCAACTCTGCGCAGCGAAGTGCCATCGACGAGGTACAGACACGCATGGACCGCCTGGGCCAGCAGCTGCACGCGCTCGTCGGCAGTCGTGACGATCTCGGCTGCCTCTTCGAGCTGCTTCAGACCGTCGCGGACCGAGCCCGAGCGCACGGCGATCTCCGCACGCAGCTGCGCGGTCTGTGCCGTGACCGGACCCCCGGCGGAGCCGGTTTCCGCGAGCAGGGCCAGCGCCCGGGGAGCCCGCCCACCGTCCCACGCCGCCTGTGCCGAGGCAACCAGCCGGCGCTCGGCCTCCCCGCTGTCGGGGCTGCACCGTGCCGCACGCTCGAAGGCGGTGGACGCCACGGTCAGCGCTGAGCGTGCGGCGGCCCGCGCACCGACTGCCTCGAGGTCGGTAGCCAGCTCCTCATCCAACTGCACTGCCGCCGCCGCACGGTGCCAGACCTGGAGGTCGCGCTGGTCCCAGGCGGTGAGCTCCACGGCCGCGGCCAGGTGCGCCGCGCGCCGCTCCTCCTCCGGCGAGGACCGATAAATCACCGAGCGCAGCAGCGGATGCCGGAAGGCCAGGTGACTTCCCTCCAACTGGATCAGGCCGGTCGCAAGGACGCGGTCCAGGTCATCGCCGTTCAGCGCGAGCCGTCGGGAAACCGCGCGGATCAGTCTGAGGTCGCCACCAGCGATCACGACCAACAGCGCCATCGCCCGCTCCCCGCCCGTCAGCTCACCCAGACGGCGCGAGAATGCGGTGCGCAGTCGCTCCGGCAGCAGCTGGAGAAGGTCTGCCTCACCATCGGAGCCTGGGTCGACCAACACCAGGTCCGGTTGGGCACCCAGCTCCAACAGGGCCAGCGGGTTGCCACCGGTTACACGGTGCAGACGGTCGAGTGTGTCCTGGTCGGACGCACCCGGATGCGACAGCCGCACCAGCGCACCGGAGGCGGCAGCATCCAAACCTCCGAGTTCCAGCACCGGCACGCCCCGCAATGCCTCCGGCACCTCCCCGCTGCGCGCGCAGAAAAGCATGGCGACCGCGTCCTCGTGCACCCGCCGGGCCGCGAAGCCTAGTGCCTCGGTGGAGGGTTCATCGGCCCAGTGGGCGTCGTCGAGCACCACGACGACCGGTGACTCTTCGGCCAGCCTGCTCACCAGGCTCAGGGTCGCCGCGCCCGTCGCGAACCGGTCCTGTGGCCCTTCGTGGCGCAGGCTGAGGGCGCCAGCCAGGGCATCGGCCTGGGGGCCGGGAAGGTCGTCAAGCAGGTGCAGACCAGGTCGCAGCACTGCATGCAGTGCGGCGAACGGCAGGTCCTGCTCGATCTCTGTGCCGGTGGCCCAGAGCACCCGCGCCTGATCTTTCAGACGCGCCGCGGCCTCGGTCAGCAGCGCGGTCTTGCCGACCCCCGCCTCCCCCACGACGACCAACGCTCCACCCTGCCCGAGGCGCGCTGAGGCAAGGAGGCGAGCGACCGCCTCCAACTCGCCAGCCCGACCCAGCAGCACCTACCAAGTCTAGGAGTGTCACGCCGGCCCGACCCCAACAAACACCTGCCCGGTCTAGAAGCGTGATGCGCCTCTCGAGCGGCCGTCTGGCGGAGCGCGACCCCTGAGTTATCCACAGGGAGAACCACGCTCCGGCTCCAGACCGGACACACTCCTTGGGATGCAGCACATCATCACGGCCTATCTCGAGGGTGGGGGCAGGGGCGTGATCACGGTTGCGGAAGCTCGACGGCTGGGGTGCGGCCCGCCCGTGGTGCGCGCCATGGAGCGCTCGCGGTTGATCCTGCGGGTGGCGCGCGGGGTCTATGTCAGCGCCAAGGAGTTCAATCCGCCGAGGGATCACCCGGCTGCCGCCGACGTCTACGCGCTGCAACGGCACCGGCACCTGCTGCGGCTCGATGCCCTCTTGCGCAGCTATGGCGACAAGGTCGCCGCGAGTCACCAGAGCGCAGTGCTGGCCTGGGGCCTGCCGACGCAGCACGCGTCCCTCGAGCGGGTGCACCTCATCCATGTCCCCACCGGACGGACGGCGCGGCGTTTTGACGCTTTCACCATCCACACCTGCGAGGTCGAGGACGTCGTCGTGACCCATCAGGGACGTCGTGTCGTGACGGCCGCGTTGGCCGTGATCGGACAGGCGATCTCCGTCGGTGTGATGCCGGGCGTGGCGGCCGTCGATGCTGCGTTGGTCAAGAAGCTCGTCACCAGACCTGAGCTCAGCGACATGTTGCAGAGGTTGCAGCGCACGCCGAGGCTCAGCCTGGCCCGCACGGCGGTGAGCCTGGCGGATGGGCTGGCGGAGTCGCCGGGGGAGACGCGACTGCGACTGCTCCTGATGAAGCTGGGCATCATGTTCCTGGCGCAGCACTGGGTGTGCACTGACTCAGGGAACTACTTCAGGGTGGACTTCTACCTCCCCGAACTGGGGGTGGTCCTCGAATATGACGGCACCGTCAAGTATGGCGACGGGTCCAGCAGGCCAGCCTGGAACACGTCTGGCCCGGACCAGGACAGAGGGCGTTCCCGTGCGGGAAGGAGCCAGGATGCAGTCTCCGCTGGTCGGCAGGCCCTTGTTGCGGAGAAAGCGCGGGAGGACGAGCTCCGCCTGACCGGCTTCGGAGTCGGGCGCATCACCGCGGCAGACCTGACAGGGCCGCGGGTCGAGGCTGTGATCAAGAACGCGCGTCGGCAGGCACAGCCTCGAGCGCTGCGACGCCCGGCTGCGGCACCGGCGTGGGCAGAGTCCCGCTAAGACTCTGGGCACCGGACCCGATGGGCCGTTCCGCGGGCACTTGTAACCGGATATGTCTCTTGCAGCCGGAAATATCCGGCTGCAAGAGACATATCCGGCTCGAAGACGGACGCTCCGCGGGCGGAGGCAGCGGAGGGACGCCAGACCTCAGAGCCCGGCGAGTAGCACCGCGGGTTGCTCGACGCAGTCGGCGACATAGCGCAGGAACCCGCCCGCAGTGCCGCCGTCGCACACCCGGTGGTCGAAGGTGAACGACAGCTGGGTGACCTTGCGCAGCGCCACCTGCGCCTCATGCGCCCACGGCTTGTCGATGATCCGGCCGATGCCGAGCATCGCGGCCTCGGGGTGGTTGATGATCGGTGTCGAGCCGTCCACGCCGAAGACGCCGTAGTTGTTGAGGGTGAACGTCCCACCCGTCAGCTGCGCGGGCGTGATGGTGCCCTCCCGCGCGGCCTCGGTCAGCGTGCGCAGCGCGCCCGCGAGCTGCGCAGTAGTCATCGCGTGGGCCCCGTGGACCACTGGCACCACCAGCCCGCGGGGGGACTGTGCGGCGAAGCCCAGGTTGATCGACCCGTGCTTGACGATCTCGTCGCCCTCGACTGAGGAGTTGAGCTCGGGGAAGGCTCGCAGACCGGCCACGGTGATCCGGGCCAGCAGCGCGAGTATGCCGATCGCGTCGTCCTGCCGTGCCGCCTTCAGGGCGTCCTTGGTCGCCAGCAGCTCGGTGGCGTCGACGTCGACCCACGTGGTCGCGTCCGGGATCTCGCGGCGCGAGGTCGACAGCTTCTCCGCGATGGCCTTGCGGATGCCGGTGAGCGGGATGCGCTCGTCGGCGGGGGCCACGGTGGCGGGGAGCGCGCCGTAGGTGATCCAGCCCGTGTCGGTCGGAGCCGCGCTGTCGGGCACAGACCCGCTCGCGCGGGAGGAGATCGCGGCCTCGACGTCAGCCCGGCGGATGACACCGCCGTCTCCGGTGGCGGTGATGCTGGCCAAGTCGATCCGAGCTTCCGTGACGAGTTTGCGCACGAGCGGTGAGATCACCTTGATCGCCGACTGGCTCACCGGCTCCGGCGCGGGAGGTGAGACCACCTTGATCGCCGACTGGCTCACCGGCTCTGGCACAGGAGAGGAAGCAACGGCGACGTCACCCGCAGCAGCGCGGCGTCGACGGGCGCGACGGGGCGCCTCGGATGCGCCATAACCGACAAGGGGCCGCTCCGGCGAGCTGGAGCTGCCGGGCTCGGCTGACTGCCGCTCGGGCGGGGTGCTGCCGGCCCGCTCCTCGGTGCGATACGCCTCAGCGTCAGCGAGCGCCGCGACCGTGATCAGCGGGGCGCCCACGGCGAGCTCCTGCCCCGGGGTGGTGTGCAGGGTGGTGACCACCCCGGCATACGGACAGGGGACCTCGACGGCGGCCTTGGCGGTCTCGACGGTGACGACCTCCTGGTCGATGGTGACCGTGTCACCCTCGGCGACGTGCCACTCCAGCACGGTGGCTTCCGTGAGCCCCTCGCCCAGGTCGGGCAGCCGGAAGACCTGCGTCACCGGGAGACCTCCAGGTGTGCGACGTCGGGCTGGTCGTCCCACTGCAGCCGGGCCACCGTGTCCAGGATCCGGTCGACGCTCGGCAGGTGCGTGTGCTCGAGCTTCGGCGGGGGATAGGGGATGTCCAACCCGCTGACCCGCAGGACCGGAGCGGCGAGGGAGTGGAAGCAGCGCTCGCCGACCCGTGCCGCGATCTCACCGCCGACCCCGCCGAAGCCCTGGGCCTCGGAGACCACGACGGCGCGTCCGGTCTTGCGCACCGACGCAGCGACCGTCTCGTCGTCGAACGGCACGATCGTGCGCAGGTCGACGACCTCGACGCTCCAGCCCTCCTCCCGCGCGGCGACCTCGGCCGCCTTGAGCGCGTTGGGCACCTGCGGGCCATAGGCGATCAGCGTCACGTCGGTGCCCTCGCGGCGCACAACAGCCTTGCCGAACGGCTCGGTGCGCACCGGCAGCTCCAGCTCGGCCTTGGACCAGTAGAGCGCCTTGGGCTCCATGAAAACGACCGGGTCCGGGCTCGAGATCGCCTCGCGCAGCAGCGAATAGGCGTCGGCCGGCGTCGCGGGAGTGACCACGTGCAGCCCGGGCGTGTGGGCGTAGTAGCCCTCCGACGAGTCGCAGTGGTGCTCGACGCCGCCGATGCCCCCGGCATACGGCATCCGGATCACGATCGGCATCGTCAGCATGCTCTGGGTGCGGTTGCGCATCTTGGCGATGTGCGAGACGACCTGCTCAAACGCGGGATAGCCGAACGCGTCGAACTGCATCTCGATCACCGGGCGGAAGCCCTGCATGGCCAGCCCCACGGCGAACCCGGCGATGCCTGCCTCGGCCAGCGGGGTGTCGAAGCAGCGGTCCTCGCCGAAGTCGGCCGTGATGCCGTCGGTGATCCGGAAGACGCCGCCCAGGGCGCCGACGTCCTCACCGAAGATCAGCACGTCCTCGTCCTCGGTCAGGCTGTCGCGCAGCGCCCGGTTGAGCGCCTGGGCGAAGGTCACGGTGGTCGGTTGTGCGCTCATGCCTGGATCTCCTCCAGCTCAGCGGCGACCATCGCCGCCTGCTCCCGCAACTGTGGTGTCGGTTGGGCATAGACATGCTCGAAGAGGGAGAGGGGAGCCACCTCGGGCTCGGCGTTCATCAGCTCACGGACGCGGGCGGCATACTCCTCCGCCTCGGCGCTGACCTGCTCCTCGATCTCGGGGGTAAGTGCCCCGGTGCCGACCAGATAGGTCCGCAGGCGCGCGATCGGGTCGCGGGTCGACCACGCCGTGACCTCCTCGGACTCCCGGTAGCGCGTGGCATCGTCGGCGTTGGTGTGGGCCTCGAGACGGTAGGTATGCGCCTCGATGAGGAACGGGCCGGAGCCCGAGCTGGCGTGCTCGAGGGCGCGGCGCGTGACGGCCAGGACCGCCGCGGCGTCGTTGCCGTCGACCTGCTCGGAGCGGATGCCATAGCCGATGCCCTTGTAGGCCAGGCTCGGCGCCTTGGACTGCTTCTCGAGGGGGACCGAGATCGCGTACTTGTTGTTCTGCACGAAGTAGACCGTCGGCGTGTTGAAGACCGCGGCGAAGTTGAGCCCCTCGTGGAAGTCGCCCTCGCTCGTGGCGCCGTCGCCGATGAAGCACAACGCGACGCCGTCGCTGCCGCGCCGGGCCAGGCCATAGCCGGTGCCCGCGGCGTGCACCGCCTGGGTGGCCAGCGGCGTGCACTGCGGGGCGGTGTTGGTGGCGACGGGGTCATAGCCGCAGTGCCACGAGCCGCGCAGCAGTGTCAGCACCTCGATGGGGTCCAGGCCGCGGCTGACCAGGGCCATCGAGTCCCGATAGGTCGGGAAGAACCAGTCGTCCTCCTGCAGTGCCAGCACCGGTGCGACCTGGCACGCGTCCTGACCGCGCGAGGAGGGATAGACCGCGAGGCGTCCCTGCTTGGTCAGCGCGGTGGCCTGGGTGTCGAAGCGTCGTCCGATGACCATCTGGCGCCAGACGGCGAGCAGGTCCTCATCGGAGGGCATCGCATAACCGCGGGCCGTGGTCTCGGGCCCCAGGTCGGTCAGCTGCCCGTGCTCGTCCAAGAAGCGCACCGGCTCCGCGCACGGCAACAGGTCTGCGGGTGTCGTCGTCGACATGTTCTCCTCCAGTGGTCGTCCTCCCATCGTCCCTGAATCTGGACCGACTGAGCGGTATACCGGGTCAGCCTGAGACAAACGGCTCTAAGATGGCTGGTATGACGCCAATTAGTCTGCAGGCGAGTGCGGTCAGCCTGGGTGGCCTGGACATTTGGAAACTGCCCGGGGCACGACGTCGGCTGAGGTGCTGACGTGGCTACCGCGCGGCCCCGGGTGGACGACACCGACCGGGCGTTGATCAGGGCGCTGCGCGCCGACGGGCGCCTGTCCGTGCGGGCCCTGGCCGAGCAGGTGCACATCTCACGGGCCAACGCCTATGCCCGCCTCGAGCGCCTCCTGGAGGCCGGCGTGATCACCGGGTTTACCGCCCAGGTGGCCCCCGAGCACCTGGGGCTGGGCACCTCGGCCTATGTCTCGGTCTCCATCGAGCAGAACACCTGGAAGCCGGTGGCCGCCGCGCTGCGCCGGGTGCCGTGCGTGGAGCAGGTGGCCCTGGTCGGTGCCGAGTTTGACGCGCTCGTCACCGTCCGGTGCCGCGACAACCACGAGTTGCGCGACACCGTGCTGGAGCAGATCCAGGCGATCCCCGGTGTGAAGGCCACCCGGACCTGGCTCATCTTCGAGGAGACCGACGTGCGCGACCTGGCACAGGAAGACGCCTGAGTTGTCAGGCTGATCCACCGGTGGCCGGGGATCGACACCGAGTTGGTTTCAACCCGAGAAGAGCGCCCTTGACCCGAGAAACTTTGTCGGGTTGAAGGCCATGTTCTCGGGTTAGGTTGATCGCGTTCCGGCGCCAGTGGCGCTATGCGGGTCATCGGCACCTGCTTAGCCCCTGACGGACACGGCCCGGCAGCGCAGTCAGCTGGTCGGACTAACCGTCCTGGGCGAGACGCTTTTCGATCGCCACACAACTCAGCGTCAGATCGTCCAGACCGCCATGGACATGTTCGACCACGTCTTCGCCATAGGCGTCGATCGTGATGTTGTAGAGGTCCTCTGCTCGGCTAACCCTCAGACCGCGTGCGAGGAGCACGATGTCGTCCATGTCCCGCTTGCCTCGCTGAGCAACGATCTTCATGGCCAGCAGGTGCTCGGGCGGGGGCCGTCTCAATGCCCAGGCCAGGATCGCTCCCAGGATCCATCGACTGGCCCTCGGGCAGCGGCGGTATCCAAGCTCGTGCGGCATCGTTCAGCCAGTTGTCGGGCAAGCCCTCCTCTGCGGCCACTTCCCGTGCCGCAGCACCTACCGCACCGGCTGGTGCGGCCAGCGCGTCCACGTCGTCAGTGGTGCTGCGCCCGTCGTGCTGCAGTGCAATTGCCGCCCCACCGACGATGTAGACCTTCCCGGCGATGCGGCGATCGGTAAGCTTGACAGACAGGAGCCCGAGCAAACGCTCAACTTCGACTCGGTCGAACGTTCCTGTCATGCGGTCGTCAGCCCCTTCTCGGAGATAAGGATGCCGCGGGCAGCCAGCCAATCGGGGGTCTGCTTTCGGATGGCGGCTTCGTCGCGAAACGGGTCTTCCGGCATCCATAGGACATCTAGCATGTCCTCAGTCGTCCAGTCTGGCGCTGGTTCACCGGCCTTGACGTATTCGTGTCCAATGATGGCTTGCAGGAGGACGTCGAACCGGCGGTCCTCAATGACTTCAGCCCGACGCTTCCAGGCTTCGACGGCATCGGGCGAGTTGCTCATGGCGGTGATGAGGTCCTGTCGTGTCCGGAGCATGAGTCGCAGAGCCCACGTCTCGTCAGGATCCTTCTCGCCGAGTGCGCCGTTGACACGCCTCGCAATCTCGGTCGGGTCCGCCAATCGGTGACGCAGCGCGACTGCGCGGGCCTCCCCGAACTGCAGGGCACGCAAGTACAAGGCCGCCGACGGAGTTGTCTTGCCGTTCAGATAGGCCGACATCCGTGCTGGTGAGGTGCCGATGGCTCGTGCGAACGAGTTTTGGGACAGGTTCGACTCAGCGACCGCCCGTTTCAGCGACGAGGTGATCTCCCGCGTCTCATCGACTTCAACCCGCATGGTCACACGTTATCAAATATGGTTATAGGTAGGCTGTCCCGTCCTGCGGTGCAGCAGCATCGTCTGCCCGTCGTGGTCGACCTCGTTGCCGCTGCGCACGAGCCGGACCACCTCGGCCATGCCACGGGTGACGAGCTGCTCGGCCATCTCGTCGGGCGTGCGCAGATAGCGCTCGAGCGTCACGTCCTGGCCGTGCTGGCTGTAGTGCTGGAACAGGTCGCGCGTCCCCACCCCGGACTGGAACGCGACCAGCACATAGCCACCCGGCGCCACCACGCGGACGGCCTCATCGAGGGCTCGAGCCAGGTCTCGCTCGGACAGGTGGATCGTGGAATACCAGAGCAGCACCCCGCCAAAAGACGCGTCGCCGTGCGGCAGCTCGGTGATCGATGCGACAGACAGGTCGAGGTCAGGTGGCGGGCTTGCCCCTGCGCGATCATCTCGGGAGAGAGGTCGACACCCACCACCCGTCCTCCACGATCGGCGATGTAGCGACTGATCCGTCCCGCCCCGCACCCCGCGTCCAGGATCGGCTGCGTCCCCACGGTCGCGATGAACGTGTCCAGCACCGTCAGGTCCAAGGGGTGCTTGGGGCTCGTGTCCGGCATCGACCATCGGCGGTCAGTCTCGGGGGCGGGAAGGGGTGGGGACGCGGGTGGACCTGGCGCTGGGGGAGGCGTGAAGGCAGCCCTCACGCTCCTACCAGGGATAGGGCTCGTAGTTCTTCAGGAAGACACCGTGGAGGTCCTCGCCGCGCTCACCTCGCACGATGGGGTCGTACACCCGGGCGGCGCCGTCGACGAGGTCGAGCGGGGCGTGCCAGCCCTGTGCGGCGATCTCCAGCTTTTCGTGATGCGGCCGCTCGTCGGTGATCCAGCCCGTGTCAACAGCCGTCATGAGGATCCGGTCGGTCGCGAACATCTCGCCGGCCGAGGTGCGGGTCAGCATGTTGAGCGCGGCCTTGGCCATGTTGGTGTGCGGGTGTCCGGCGCCCTTGTAACGCCGGGAGAACTGCCCCTCCATGGCCGAGACGTTGACGACATACGCCCGGGCGGCGTCGCCGGCGGACTCCCTTCGCTGCTCCACGGCGGCCCGCATCGCTGGCCGCAGCCGGGAGACAAGGAGGAAGGGGGCGACCGAGTTGCACATCTGCACCTCGAGGAGTTCGAGCGGGTCGACCTCGTCGACGGTCTGCTTCCACGAGTTGCTCGCGACGACATCGGGCAGCAGGCCGCCAGCGTCGACGGCGGTGCCGGCGAGGTGGGCCTCCAGCGAGGCATTGCCGGCGGAGAGAGCGAGCTTGGTGAGGTCGGCGGCGCTGCGGGCGGCGACGTCCGCGTGCGGCACAGGATGCTCACCGAGTGTCCCGAGGAGGGCGGCCGGGTGCGCCTCGCTCACCCGGTCGAACGTCAGCATCGTTGGTGTTGGCCCGCCGGTCTCCAGCGGCTGGGACTCGCCGTCGACGAGGCTCGAGTAGGCGCCGGGGGAGCGGCGCACCGTCTGGCAGGCGTTGTTGATGAGGATGTCGAGCGGCCCTGCGGCAGCGACCTCGTCGGTCAGCGCGACGACCTGGGTCGGATCGCGCAGGTCGATCCCGATGATCGTCAGCCGGTTGATCCACTCGGGCGAGTCGGCGAGTTCGACGAAGCGTCGCGCGGCGTCCCGAGGGAAACGCGTTGTGATCGTCAGATCGGCCCCGTCACGCAGCAGGCGCAAGGCGATGTACATCCCGATCTTGGCGCGCCCACCGGTGAGCAGGGCGCGCCGGCCGCGCAGGTCCGTGCCCTGGTCGCGGCGCAGGTGGCTCAGCGCCGCACAGTCCGGGCAGAGCCAGTGGTAGAAGGCGTCGACGAGCGTGTACTCCGCGTGGCACATGTAGCAGCCGCGCGAGAGCTGCAGCTCGCCCGCGTAGCGGGCTCCGGTCGCGGAGGTGAGGGCGATCCCCTTCGTCTCGTCGTCGATGCGCAACGGTGAGCCGGTCGCAGTCTGGGCGAGGATCGCCTGGTCGTGGACGACCTTGGGGCCACGCTCCTCCTGTCGCGCCTCGCGGCGACGGGTCTTCTTCACCCGGTTATGCATCGAGGCGGCGGCCCGCTTGACCGCGGTGATGTCCTCGTGGCCCGCCGGCAGCTCGTGGAGCATACCCAGGACGCGCAGGGTGGTGGCCAGGTCGTCGGCGTCGACGCCGTCCACTGCGATTGCGCTCGCGGGGTGCTCGGGTGTGGTGCTCACGGACCCCGAGGATACGTGGCCTCGGGTGAGGGCGAGGACAGTGCGAGCGCCGCGAGCAGGTCGGCCGATACCCTGCTGTGGTGGCCATGACTCTTCGACTGGGTGACGCTGAAGACCAGGCGCTCACCGCGCAGGCCGTTCGGGAGCACCGGTCCAAGGAGGAGGTCGCCAGGGCGGCGATCCTCGAGTACACCTGCGGCGCACTGTGAGGCGTGACGATCTCGTGGCCAAGATCAAGAGGGAAAATGCTGGAGCGCTCGAGCGACTCGCGGACTCGTGAACTGGTCTCGGTCCCTCTCTAGGCGTTGCCGGAGCGCTCATCCTGCTCAACCCGCATGCCTCGAGTTATCAAATACGGTTACACGGTGCCCGCGCGGTGCAGCAGCATCGTCTGGTCGTCCTGGTCGATCGCGTTGCCACGGCGGACGAGCCGCGTCTGCTCGCTCAACCCGCGGGCGACGAGCAGCTCGGCCACCTGGTCCGGCGTGCGGAGATAACGCTCCAGCGACACGTCGTGTCCGTGCCGGCTGTAGGACTGGAAGAGGTCGCGTGTGCCGACCCCGGACTGGAACGCGACGAGCAGGTAGCCGCCAGGGACGAGCACCCGGGTCGACTCGTCGAGGGCGCGAGTCAGGTCAGCCGGGGCCAGGTGGATGGTGGAGTACCACAGGAGCACGCCACCGAAGGACGCGTCGCCATGGGGCAGGTCGGTGATCGAGGCCACGGACAGATCGAGGTCCGGGTGGGCAGCGCGACCTTGCGCGATCATCTCCGGTGACAGGTCGACGCCCTCGACCCGACCCCCTCGGTCAGCGATGTAGCGACTGATCCGCCCGGCGCCGCAGCCGGCATCCAGGACGGGTTGTCCGCTGACTGAGGCGATGAAGCTGTCCAGCATCGCGAGGTCCAACGGGTCCTCGGGACGCGTGTCCGGCATCGACCGCTGGTATGCCGCAGCGACCGTGTCGTAGGCCGTGCGCACCGTCTGCTCTGTCTGCTCGCCCATGTCCCCATGCTGGCAGGGCCACGCTGGGCGTGGGCGTGGGCGTGGTCGCCGCCGCCCCGCCGCGAGACGGCGTGCGGTGATCAGGGCTGGACGAGGCCGCTGCGATAGGCCAGGGCGACCAGCTGCGCACGGTCGTGGCATCCGGTCTTCATCAACATCCGGGAGATGTGGGTCTTGACCGTGGCCTCGCTGAGTACCATGCGACGACTCAGCTCCGTATTGGTGGCGCCGTCAGCGAGCTCGCGCAGCACGTCGGTCTCGCGCGGCGTGAGCATCTCCAGGCTCGGGCGACCCTCGGCGTTGTCCATGGTCATGTCGCGCAGGGTGTCGAGCACCTTGGGGGCCACCGCGGGGTCGATCCAGGCGTCACCGCCGGCCACCCGGCGGATCGCGTTGGCCAGCTCCCCGGGCGCAGCGTGCTTGAGCATGAAACCCGAGGCGCCGGCGCGCAGGGTGCCATAGAGGGCCGCGTCCTCGTCAAAGGTCGTGAGCACCAGCACCTTGGCCATCTGGTTGGGGTCGTCAGGGTTCTCCGAGATCAGTCGGCGGGTGGCCTCGATGCCGTCCATGCCAGGCATGCGCACGTCCATCACCACCAGGTCGGGGCGGTGGCGCTCCACCAGTCGGATCGCCTCGGCGCCGTCCTGTGCCTCGCCCACGATCTCCATGTCGGGCTCGGCGCCGAGCAGCATGGCGATGCCCTGGCGCACCATCGGCTGGTCGTCGGCGAGGACGACCCGGATGACGCTCATCGCGTGCCGTCCGCAGGGGTGGACCACGGGGGCTCGAGGTGCGTGGTGATGCCTGTGTGCTCGGTGGGGGTGGATGTGTCGCCGACCGTGTGCTCGGTGGGGTCGGATGTGTCACCGACCGTGTGCTCGGTGGGGGTGGATGTGTCACCGGCGGTGTGCTCGGTGGGGTCGGGTGTGTCGCCGACCGTGTGCTCGGTGGGGTCGGATGTGTCACCGACCGTGTGCTCGGTGGGGGTGGGGTCGGCGGTGGTCGCTCGGACGGGGAGGCTGGCCGAGGTGACGAAGCCGCCCTCAACCCGTCCGCTCTCGAACGCTCCGCCGGCCAGCTCGACACGCTCCCGCAGGCCCCACAGTCCGGTGCCCGAGCCGACGGGTCTGATCGTCGGTTGGTCGTCCTCGGAGATCCCTCGAGAGCTGCGCACCTGCAGCTGCAGACGGTCCGGCTCCCACGTCTCATAGATGTCAACAACAGCGCCGCGACCAGCGTGCTTCATCGCGTTGGTGAGGGACTCCTGGACCATGTGATAGGCCGCCAGGTCAACGCTCTGGTCCAGGGGCAGGGCAACGCCCTCCCGATGATGCTGCACGACGAGTCCTCCGTGTCGGGTGGCGGCGATCAGGGGGTCGACGTCGGCGAGGCGGAGTCGGGTGATCCCCGTCCCTTCGTCCCCGTCCTGGGTGCGCAGGAGTCCGAGCAGGCGGTGCAGCTCGCGCATCGACTCGGCACCGGTGGACTCGATGGCAGCCAGGGCGTCGGTGACCTGTTTGGACTCGGTGGTCGCGTCCAGCTTGCTCGAGACCGCCTTGGCCCCGGCCGACTGCAGGATCATGGCGCTCATCGAGTGGCTGAGGATGTCGTGCAGGTCCCGGGCGATCTGTTGGCGCTGCTGCCCCAGGCTCACCTCCGCGCTGACCTTGAGGCGCTCCTGCTCCTGCGCGGCGCGCCACCGCACCGCCCGGTCGCGCCGTCCCAGGGCCCACACCAGGGTGAAGAACCCCAGGAAGATGGCGGTGACGACGATCAGCCCGAACAGCCCATCATCGCCGCCCACGCCGGTGGCCGTCCGGCCGTTGTTGAGGCTGACGAAGGCAGCAAGCACCAGGGCCGGGTTGGCCCGACGCGCCGGCGTGCGACGGGCGACCGTGTGCAGGGCCAGAGCGATCCCGACCATCGGCTGGAAAAAGGTGAGGAGCAGGCCCGCCCCGAGACCGAGCCCGAGAGTGATCAGGAAGGTGGGCCAGGGTGAGCTGCGCCGCCAGGCCAGAGCGACATAGCCCAGGGCGATCAGCGCGACCACGGGCCAGTGCGGCAGCTGCGTGCCCAAGGTGGTCTCGATCGGCTCCCCGGTGAGATAGCCACTGATGAACAGGTCGGCGGCTGCGCAGCCCACGACGATGGGGATGTCGATGCGCCGGGGGCCTGACCCGTGCTCCTCCAGCTCGGCGGTGCTCACCGGAGCAGATCCGTTGTCGTGCGGGGGGCCCGCGACGGAGCCCACCACCCAACGGTGCCTGAGGTCGGGATGTCCACCATGGGGGACATTGTCACCGTTAACCGAGTTGAGTGCTAGTGCCTCGTTGCCGTTGCGGGGTGCGGCTGCGAGCGAGGTGCTCAGCGACAACCGGGCAGTCTCGGGAAACACCGGCAAACCCACCCGTCGAGCGAGACGTCCCCGCCCGCTGAAGCGCCGATGCTCGGGGCGTCGAGGGCCCCCGAGCCGCCACGTGCCCCCTGATCACCGGAAGGCAGTGCCGAGAGGTCCAGGTCCGCCGGAGGCTCGCCAGAGACCTCGATGTCAGCGTCGGCGTCGAGCGCCAGCGCCCACCAGTCCTGGGCGTAGGGAGAGTCGCAGACCTCCAGCACAGGAATGTCGCGACTGGCCCTGCCGCCCCCCGAAGCGGCAGGGACAGTGACGTGCGACGGCTGCCCAGAGGTGGCCCCACCTCCGGGCAGCCTCATCACGACAACGCTTGGCGTCACGAGCCAACCAACCCCCGCTGGTGACTCCTCTTGGCCGCTGAGAGCCGGAGTGAAGACGCTGACCTCGTTGTGGTGATGCACGTGACTACTCTCCTGTTTTCCTGGGGCCAGCACGTCATCCTGCAGATGTATCTTTCGGGGCGCTGGCCTCGTGTGGTTGGCTTTCCGCAGTTGCACAGTAGCGAGTAGTCGACAGCGCCGGAAGGGATCGCCATGGAGCGGGAACAGACTGAGATCAACGGACCGGGGCTGGACCACCCGGGCAGTGTGATCCGCTACGGCCACTTCGGCCGGCCCGTGCTCGCTTTTCCCTCCGAGGCCGGCCGCGCCTGGGACTACGAGAACAACGGCATGGTCGACGCGCTGCGCTCCCTGATCGACCAGGGCCGCATCAAGCTCTACTCCGTGGACTCCTACGACCACATCTCGTGGTCCAACTACGCCCTGCCCACCGAGGAGCGCGCCCAGCGGCACGCGATCTATGAGAACTGGATCCTCAACCACGTCGTGCCCACGATCGACGCGGACTCACCCGGGCACGCCGGCATCGTCACGACCGGGTGCAGCATGGGTGGCTACCACGCCGTCAACTTCGCCCTCAAGCGTGCCGACCTGTTCCCGGTCGCGATCTCGCTCTCCGGCAACTTCGACCCCACCTCCTGGCGAGGGTGGGGGGAGACCGGCGAGGCGACATACCTGAACAATCCCGTGGCGTATGTCGCGGGGGCAGACGGTGATCACCTCCAGTGGCTGCGCCAGGCGGTCCAGATCCTGCTCGTGGTCGGGGAGGGGCCCTTCGAGGTGCACCCCACCAAGTCGTTGCCGGGAGCGCGGCAGTTGGCCGCCGTCCTGGCTGAGAAGCAGATCCCCCACCAGCTCGACGTCTGGGGTCATGACTCGGCCCACGACTGGCCCTGGTGGCGCAAACAGATCGCCTATCACCTGCCGCGGTTCTGCTGATCAGGGTAGGTTCGGGACATGGCTGCCAAGCGCAATCCCCTGATCGGCCTCCTCCTCGGCGCAGAGGAGGACTGGCCTCGAGCTTTCGAGCAGATCCTCGGCCTCGTCGGGCCGCTGAAGGTGGGTGGTGAGACGATCGAGTTGACCTCGGAGCGACTGCGGATCTCGCCCTTCGACCTGACCGACCCGGTCAAGCCCGGCCTGGTTATTGACCGGCTCGCCTACTGGTACTACCACCCGCGCGAGTGGCTCAAGAAAGCCGCGCTGATGAACGACACCTACCTGCTGAACAGCCCGTTCACCTTCCAGTCCATGGAGAAGCACAGCGCCTACTGCGCGATGCTGCGCCTCGGCATGAAGATCCCCAAGACCGTCCTGGTGCCCTACAAGAACCCGGTCGACAACGTGCGCTGGGCCTACACCTCCGCCAAGTACAACGACCGCTTCGATCTCGACGAGATCGCGGAGGAGGTCGGCTACCCGATGTATATGAAGCCCTTCGACGGCGGCGGGTGGCGGGGCGTCTCCCGGGTCGAGGACCAGGCCGGGCTGCACAAGTCCTATGACGAGTCGGGCGAGATGCTCATGCACCTGCAGGCGACCGTCGACTATGACAAGTTTGCCCGCGCCCTGTCGATCGGCCCCGAGACGATGGTCATGGACTTCCGTCCCGAGCAGCCGATGCACAACCGGTATGCCGTCAGTTACGACTTCCTGTCCTCGCAGGCCGGGTGGGAGGCCGAGACGGTGAGCAAGGTGGTCAACGCCTTCTTCGGCTGGGAGTTCAACTCCGCGGAGATGCTGGTAGCCGGCAACGAGGTGCACCCCATCGACTACGCCAACGCCTGCCCGGACGTCGCCGTCACCTCCTTGCACTACTACTTCCCGTGGGCCATCACCGCCCTGGTGCGCTGGTCCGCCTTTGCGCTGGCGACCAACCGCCCGGCGACGGTCGACCTGGAGACACGGCGCTACTACGAGATCGCCGACGACGAGTCGCTGGACTACCAGGCCAAGATGGAGGGCTACCGCAAGCTCGCGGACGCGCACTTCGACACCGATCGCTACCACGAGTTCTGCCAGGAGCACCTCTCGCACCTGCCCGAGGCGGTGCTGGAGTGGGTCGACTCGGACAAGTTCGACAAGATCCTGATCGACACGGTCCGCTCGACGTACCCGGCCCACGAGCACGACAAGTTCGCCGCGCACTTCCGCGGGCTGGTGGGCCTGTGGGTCAAGGACCAGAAGAACCTCAAGGGCGGCCCTTCGGACACACCCGAGCGTGAGGTCGAGCCCGAGGGCGCGGCAGCCAACGCCAACGCCAACGCCTAGGCCGCTGAGGACGGGAACGGTCCGGACGGGCGCGGCAGGAGCACATGGTGCGCGTGCTCATGGTGACCAACCTGTTCCCGACCCGCGCCAACCCGTCGGCGGCCACCTTCATCACCTCTCGTGTCGAGGCGCTGACAGCGTGCGGTGTCGACGTCAGCCCGGTTGCCCTGAGCAACCACTACGGCCGCCTGAACGGGTGGGTGCTGGGCCGGGCCGGCCGGGACGTCTCGGGAGCGGACGAGACGTTCGGCGCCGTCGACTATCGGCGAACGCTGTGGACCACTCTGCGCGACCGTCGGTGCCCGAGCGCCCGGGTGATCCGGGCGCTGGCCCGCGAGGTCGTCGAGGCTGAGGGCGGCGTCCCGGACCTGATTCACGCCCACGGCATGTTTGTCCCCGCAGCCGGGTTGGTGGCCCGTGAGGTGTCCCGGCTGCTCGACCGGCCGTATCTGCTGTCCGTCCACGGAACGGATGTCAACGTCGTCCTGCGCGCCAACGAGGACTACCTCGCCCCGGGTTTTCGTGACGCGGCACGGGTGCTCTGTGTCTCCCAGGCGCTGCGCGAGTCGGTCGAGTCCCTGCTCGGGCCACTGAGCCACGCCGCGGTCGTGCCCAACGGGGTCGATCCCGCACTCTTTGCCCCCGTCAGTGACCGAGATGCTCCCCGCACGCCGGTGCCCGGGGACGGTCCGCCCCGGGTGCTCTTTGTGGGGCGCCTCGAGCCGGTCAAGGGGGCGGACCGGCTGCCGGCCATCGCCCGTGCCGTCCAGCGCGTCCGGCCCGAGGTCGTCTGTGACGTCGTGGGGGCAGGATCCCTGCTGGCCGGGCTCAGCGAGGCCGACGGGCTGCGGCTGCACGGGGCGCTGCCGCACCAGAAGGTGGCGGAGCTGATGCGCAGCGCCGACGTCCTGGTGGTGCCCAGCCGCAGCGAGGGGTGGCCCACGGTGATCCTCGAGGCCTATGCGTGTGGCACCCCCGTCATCGCCACCGACGTCGGGGGGTGCGCCGAGGTCGTGCGGTCACCGACAGCCCTGGTGGAGGCGGGGGACGGGGTGGTGCAGCGACTCGCCGACGCGGTGCTCGGCCAGCTCGAGACCCCTCATGACGGTGCGGACCTACGCGACTATGCGCTCGGCTTCACCTGGGAGGAGATCGCACGTCGCGAGCGGGAGCACTATCTGAGCGTCCTCGACCGGGCCTGACGCTCGGGAAGCGAGCGGATCGCAGCGACCGTCTGCTCGACCGCGCGCTCCCACGACAGGTCGTGGCGGGCACGCTCGGCGATCTGGGTGCGGACCTCCCGGGTGACCAGCAGGCTCTGCCGGACCGCCCGGCATACCTCCGCCTCGGCCCGCGGGTCCACCAGGAGCCCAGCGGGTTGGCCGGCCACCACGTCGGGCACGTCGGAGAGTGCACTGGCGATCACCGGGGTGCCGAGCATCAGGGACTCGACGACCTTCAGGGGGACTCCCATGACGGCGTTGCGGGCCAGGTCAGGGTCCTGCAGGCTCAGGGTCGCCGTGGCGCCGCGGATCCACCCGCTCAGGGGTGCCGCAGCCACCCGCCCGAGGTAGTCCAGCTCGCCGCGGACGGCGTGCTGCTGGACCAGCGGGCGCAACGGACCGTCCCCGGCGACGACCAGGTCGACCCCGACGGGCCAGTCGTCGCTCATCCGCGCGTGCAGCAGGTGCCGGAGACCCTGCCGGGTCGAGAGGTCGCCGAAGTAGAGGACGTAGGGACGTTCCCGGTGCGGCACGCTCGACGCGGCCTGCTCGGGGCCGGCGGACGGTGGGTGGGCGCCGCTGCGGACCACCACGATCGGGATGTCTGCCCCGGTGACCTCCCGCACCCGCGCCGCGACCCCCGCGGACGCACAGAGCAGGAGCGTGCCCTGGCCCAGGGCATAGCGGTTCACCGCGCGGATCAGGGGCCCGAGACGGCTCAGCCCCGGGCGGTTCGACAGGAGGTCGTCGGGCAGTCCGTTGACCTCGGTGACGAGGGGCCGGCGCGCCAGCCGGCTCAGGGTGGGGGTGAGGGCGTCCAGCGCGTGCCAGCGCAGATAGACCAGATCCGCATGGCGCACCTGACGCAGCAGGGACAGCGCGAAGCCGGGCACCCCCGCGAGGGCGGCATCCTCCTGCCGCCACACCGTGCTGACCCGGTAGCCGTGGCTGGTGAGTCCCTGTGCGATGGCCAGCAGATGGGTCTGGGCCGCGCTGCCCGGTCGCGCCGGCTCGAGGCTGACCGACAGGATGGACTGCGCAGGCGTCACGCTCGGCTCGTGACCGCGCGCTATTTCGCGCTGGCCTCGTTCTTGGCGTCCGCCAGGGCCTTGGGCAGGTGCCCGGTGGACTTCTGATAGAGCTTGGTCGCCTGGCGGTTGGCAACCATCCGGCTCAGGCCGACGATGGCACCGGACAGCACGGCGAAGGCGATGGCCTCCTTGATGTCGATGTCCGGGTCCTCGGGGTTGGTCGGGGAGTCACCGCCGGAGACGAACTTCCAGGTCCCGTCGGTCAGCTTGCGTGCCACCACGCTCGCGCCCACCGCAGCTCCCGCGGCCATGATCTTCCACATCAGATTGCCCATGGGCCCTAGCCTGCCACGACGTTCGCCGTCGCGTCATCTAGGCTGGGGGCACGACAGGGGAGCGCTCCAGCGCTGAGAGTGCGGCACAGGCCCGCAGACCCTCGAACCTGACCCGGTTAGGACCGGTGGAGGAAGTCGAGTCTCTGGTGGATGCGTCCACCGCCCCTCCTGCAGTCCGAGGAGGATTCACATGCCGTATGCCGACCCACACCGACCCATCCCCACGCACCGGCACCGCCGCGCCGGGACAGCCCTGGCTGCCGGGGCACTGGTGACCGCGCTCAGCGGGTGCACGCTGATGGGCGGGGAGGACGAGGCCGCCGAGAGCGGCCCAAACGTCCCCGAAAGTGCGCAGGACACGGGCGGGACCTCCCCACACAATGGGGAGGTGGTGCTCGTGACGCACGACTCGTTCACCCTCCCGGAGGAGGTCACCGCCGGCTTCACAAAGGAGACCGGTTACGACCTGGTCGTCCAGGCCTCCGGTGACGCGGGGTCGCTGACCAACCAGCTGGTGCTGACCAAGGGCAGCCCGTTGGGCGACGCCGTCTTCGGCATCGACAACACCTTCGCCACGCGGGCTGTCACGGAGGGGGTGCTGGCTCCCTACAGCCCGGCGGATCTGCCTGCGGCAGCGGCCGGGCACGCACTGCCCGGGGACGGCGCCGACTACCTGACTCCGGTCGACTACGGCGACGTGTGCGTCAACGTGGACGACGCGTGGTTCGAGGCCGAGGGGATCAGCCCGCCGCAGACACTGGCCGACCTGACCGACCCGACCTATCGTGACCTGTTCGTCACGCCGGGGGCGAGCTCGTCCAGCCCGGGGCTGGCCTTCCTGCTGGCCACGGTCGGGCAGTTCGGTGAGGACGGGTGGCAGGACTACTGGCAGGACCTGATCGCCAACGGCGCCTCCGTGACCTCGGGGTGGTCCGACGCCTACGGGGTCGACTTCACCTTCAGCGGTGGCGACCGGCCGATCGTGCTGTCCTACGCCTCGAGCCCGCCCTTCACGATCCCCGAGGAGGACGGCGAGGGGGACGGCGAGCCCACGACCAGCGCCCTGCTGGACACCTGCTTCCGTCAGGTGGAGTATGCCGGGGTGCTCGAGGGCGCCGCCAACCCCGAGGGCGCGCAGGCGCTGGTGGACTACCTGCTCTCCGAGGACGTGCAGGCGGCGATCCCGGACGCGATGTATATGTTCCCGGTCACCGACGTCGAGCTGCCGCAGCTGTGGTCCCAGTGGGCACAGGTCGCGCAGGACCCGATCGAGGTCGACCCGGCGCTGATCGAGGAGCGCCGGGAGGAGTGGGTCCGCGAGTGGGCCGACATCGCGACAGGCTGATCCCGGGGGTCGGCCTCACCCTGCTGGCCCTGGTGCCGTTGGTCTTCCTGGCGGTCTTCTTCGTGCTGCCCGTCGGCGGCATGCTGGTCCGGGGCTTCCACCCGGACGGCGGCTGGGACTTCTCGGGAGTCGCGGAGGTGCTGGGCCGCTCCCGCACCCTGCGGGTGCTGTGGTTCACCGTCGGGATGGCGGCACTGGGCACCGTGGTGACCCTGTTGCTGGGCCTGCCGCTGGCTTATGTCCTCTACCGGCTCCGGTTCCCGGGCCGTGGGGTGCTCCGCGCGGTGGTGGTGATGCCGTTCGTGCTGCCCACGGTGGTCGTCGGCGTGATGTTCCGGGCGCTGTTGTCCAGCGGGGGACCGCTGGGTTTCCTGGGGTGGGACCGTAGCTGGATCGCGATCCTGGCCGCCTACGTCTTCTTCAACCTGGCCGTGGTGGTGCGGACCGTCGGGGGCATGTGGGAAGGGCTCGACCCGCGGGCCGAGGACGCCGCGGCGGCCCTGGGAGCCTCCCCGGGACGGGTCTTTCGCACGGTGACCCTGCCGGCGCTGGCCCCGTCGGTGATCTCGGCCGGCACGTTGGTCTTCCTGTTCTGTTCGACGGCTTTCGGGGTCGTGCTGACCCTGGGTGGGTTGCGCTACGGCACGATCGAGAGCGAGATCTACCTGCTGACCACGGAGTTCCTGGATCTGCAGGCTGCCGCCGTGCTGTCCGTCATCCAGCTCCTCGCGGTCGTGGCGATGCTGGCGCTGGCCGCTCGCGGGCGCGCCCGCACCGAGCAGAGCCTGACCCGCTCGCGCGACGTGGCTCGTGTCCCCCGGCGCCGTGACCTGCCATTGCTCGGGGTGGCCGCGGGAGTGCTGGTGTTCCTCCTGATGCCGATCCTGACGCTGGTCTGGCGCTCGCTGCGGGATGACAGCGGGTGGACCCTGGAGCACTACCGGGTGCTCGGGGATCCCGCGGCCTCGCCGGCGCTGCGGGTGTCCATCGTGGAGGCCTTCGGCAACAGCTGGCGCACCGCGATCGACGCCACGGTGCTGGCCGTCGTGCTCGGCCTGTGCGTCGCCATCGTCGTCTCGCGACGCCCACGGCGACCCGGGGGACGTCGGGTGATCAGCGCTCTGGACGGGGCGTTCATGCTGCCGCTGGGCATCTCTGCGGTGACCGTCGGGTTTGGCTTCCTGATCACCCTGGACCGGCCACCGTTGGACCTGCGGTCCTCGGCGGTGCTGGTCCCGATCGCCCAGGCACTGGTGGCCCTGCCGCTCGTGGTGCGCACGATCACCCCGGTGCTGCGCTCGGTGGACCCGCGGCTGCGACAGGCCGCCGCGGCCCTCGGTGCCGGTCCCTTGCGCGCAGCCTTCACCGCTGAGGGGCCGGTGCTCGGGCGGCCACTGCTGGCGGCCACCGGCTTCGCGTTCGCGATCTCGCTGGGGGAGTTCGGGGCCACGAGCTTCCTCTCCCGACCGGACCGCCCGACGGTCCCGGTCGTGATCTATCAGCTGATCAGCCGCCCCGGAGCCGACAACCTCGGCATGGCGCTGGCGGCGTCCGTGCTGCTCAGCCTGTTGACTGTGACCGTGATGGGCCTGGTGGAACGTCTGCGAGTCGGAAGTGTGGGGACATTCTGATGGAGTCGTCGATGCTCTCTGTGGACGCAGTGACCGTGCGCTTTGGTGACACGGTGGCCGTCGATGCTGCCTCGTTGGACCTGCGCCACGGGCAGGTGCTCGCGGTGCTGGGACCCTCGGGCTGCGGCAAGTCGACGCTGCTGCGGGCGATCGCGGGGCTGGAAGAGCTGGCCGCCGGCTCGGTGCGTGCGGAGGGCCGGGACCTGCGCGACGTCCCCACCCACCGCCGGGGCTTTGCCCTGATGTTCCAGGACGGACAGCTGTTCCGGCACCTCGACGTGGCCGGCAACGTCGGCTATCCGCTGCGGCTGCCCCGGCACGGCGGGTCTGTGCGGGAGCCGCTCTCTCAGCCCGCTCGGGAGCCCCTCTCTCAGCCCGCTCGGGCGGACCGCGTCCAGGAGCTGCTGGAGACTGTCGGGCTGCCCGGCTACGGCTCCCGCGAGGTGTCCACGCTCTCCGGTGGGGAGCAGCAACGGGTAGCGCTGGCCCGAGCGCTCGCAGCTGAGCCGCGACTCCTGCTGCTGGACGAACCACTGTCGGCCCTGGACCGGAGCCTGCGGGAGCGCCTCGCAGGAGACCTGCGCGGCATCCTCACCGCGACAGGCACCACCGCCCTGTTGGTGACGCACGACCACGACGAGGCGTTCACGCTGGCCGACCGGATGGCCCTGATGTTTGACGGGCGCATCGCCCAGGAGGGCCCCACCGAGGAGGTCTGGGCCGCCCCTGCGACGCGTGAAGTGGCCGAGTTCATCGGCTTCGGCACGTTCCTTGAGGCGGAGCCCGCGCGCCGGGTCATGGCAGCGGCCGCCCAGGCGTCGAACGCCACACCGATGCGACCAGATGTGCGCGATGTGAGTGCCAGGACGTCGCATGGCGCGCATCTGGTCGCATCGGGGTCCGGTAGCTCGCCGACTGTGGGCCACGACGGGGCACTGCTGCCTGGCGACGAGCGAGTCCTGGCGCTGCGGCGGTCGGCACTGCGGGTCGACCCGGCAGGCTCCCTGGAGGGGACCGTGGTGGCTGCGGGCGCGGTCAGCGACGCCGTCCGGGTCGAGCTCGACCTGGACGGCATCGGTGCGGTGGAGGCGCTAGGGGACCAGGGCTCAACGCTGCGGCCCGGTGACCGGGTTCGGGTGCGGGCGGATGGTGCGGGGATGGCGCTGCTTCCCTGACGCGTCACCGCGTCGTGTGGAGTGAGCGCCGCACCTCACATCGTGGCGCTGCCGGTTCCCAGGTTGTTGGGCAGGTGCGGGTCCGCGCAGTAGGTGAACTCCCCGGCCCGGTTGCCCCGGTCTCCGGAGTGATAGCTGAACTGCGCGCCGTCGACCTCCAGGACGAGCAGGTGTCCGGGGACGAGCGCCTGGGTGTACATCATCCCGGGCTTGGGGCAGCCCAGGCTGCCGTCGGACCAGGTCACCGCCTGGTGGCCGGCGACGGTCACCGCGTCGGCCGCGACCGACTCACGCTCGGCAAGGTCCGAGATGGCGGCCTGCACGGGCTCGCTGGCGATGACCTCGTCGCTGACCGGTCCGGTGGGCAGGGCGGTGCCGCCGCTCGGGTCAGCGGGGTCGGTGGGCTGTGGGGTCACGGAGGGCTCCTCGGTCGTCGGGGCTGCGGTGGGCTCGGTCTCGTCGCCGGTGCTCGGGGCCGCATCGCTGGTGGGCGCGGCATCCTCACTCGTCGTTGGCGCATCGCCCCCAGTGTCGGTGTCGCTGCCGCACGCCCCCATCCCCAGCGCGAGCATCAGTGCCAGCAGCGGTGCCGCTGCCTGTCGTCGGGAGATCGTCATCTCATCACCTCTCGTCGGTTTCCGAGTGTATGACGTGCCGCCCGCTCTATCCGTTCCAGCGACAAGGTGGGGCCAGGGACAAAGGCGGGGCGCCGACCCCCTGCGTCGGCGCCCCGTCCCTGTCACCCCGGGTGCTCCTCGTCAGAGGTCCCCTCCGCACCCTGTGGGTCTTGCCCCGGACCCACACCCTTAGAGACGTCATGAACGTGCGAAGCGTTGCATCCAGCATAGTGTGACCCTGATCACACCCGCGGGTTGACCGGTTCGCGGGCAACAATGGCGCCATGGATCAGCACCTCATCCGGATCGCCAGGGAGGTCCTCGAACGGCCCTATCCCTATGTCTCGGGTCACGTGGCCACCGGCCCGGCCGACACGGACATCACCCCGCAACGCCTCCACCCGGCCTTCCACGGAGCCCTTGACTGGCACTCCTCGGTCCACATGCAGTGGTCGCTGGTGCAGCTGCTCGGGCAGTATGCCGGCGCGTCACCCAGCGCTGACGCGTCACCGGGCGCTGACGCGTCCCGTGAGGAGAGGACCGCGCGTGACCTCCTGGAGTCCCGCCTCACCGCGGAGAACCTCGCGGTCGAGGCGGCCTATCTGCGGGAGCGGCCCGCGTTTGAGCGGCCGTACGGGTGGGCCTGGGCGGCGATGCTGGGCGCGGCGGTGCGGCACGAACGGGGGTGGGCGACGGCGATGACCCCACTGCTGGAGGTGATCGCCGGCCACGTCCTGGACTGGCTCCCACGCCAGGCCTATCCGATCCGGCACGGCAAGCACCAGAACGACGCCTTCGCGCTGCTCCTGCTGCACCACGCCTATGGCGAGCTGGGTCGGGCAGATGTCGTGCGGGCCGTGAGCGAGCAGGCCCGGGACTGGTTCGACCCGGACGGTCCCGCCCACACCTCCGGCGAGCCATCGGGCAGCGACTTCCTGTCCCCGGCGCTGGCCGAGGCGATGCTCATGCAGACGGTGCTGGGAGAGGACTTCGGGCCGTGGCTGGAGCGCTTCCTTCCCGGGCTCGGAGCCGGCGGTCACAGCCACCTGCTGGAGCCACCGACCGTGCTGGACCCCACTGACGGCCAGGGGGCGCACCTGCTCGGCCTGGCGCTCTCCCGTGCCTGGCAGCTGCGCGCGCTGGCGAGATCGGTGGGGGACGGGCGCGCCGACGCTCTCCGGGCCGCGGCTGACCGCCAGGTGGCGGCCGTGCTGCCGGCGGTGACCGACGGCGACTTCATGGCCACCCACTGGCTGGTCAGCTTCCTCCTCCTGGCCGAGCGCTGGACCTGAGACGAGCGAGCACAACGAGAACGGGCCCACTCCCTGAGGGGAGTGGGCCCGTCCGTCGTGGTGGTGTCAGGGCCGGTAGGTCACCGGCGCCTGGTCACCTCCGATGTCACTGCCAGGAGGGGAGCAGCGCGTTGAGCGCGTCTTCGACGGCCTGGCTGACCGCACCGGTGCCACCGAAGATGGTGACCGCGGCCGGCGACAGCCGGTCGAGCTCAGCCTCAGTGACGTTCGGCAGCTTGCTGGTCTGGGTCAGCACCAGCGGAGCGTCCATGTGGCCGGCCAGCGCAGCACCGGACAGGGCGTCCGGCCAGTTCAGCCCGGAGGCCACGTAGGCCTGGGCCGCGTCGGCCGGGTAGGCCGCCGTGATCGCTGCGTTGGTCTCGTAACGGTCGCCACCGGACAGGCGCGTGGTGGCGCCCAGCTCGGCAGCAACAGCGTCGGACACCGCACCGGTGCCACCGACAACGACGACCTCACCCGGGTTGAGCGCGGCGATGGCCGCAGTCAACGAGTTCGGTGCGTGGTTGGTCTTGGTGAGCAGCACCGGGGCACCCTGCGACCCGGCCAGGGCCGAGACCGACAGTGCGTCAGCGAAGTTGTTGCCCTCGCCGACCGCCACGTAGACCGTGGACACGCCGGTCGGGAACTGCTGCGCAAGCAGCGCAGCAGTCTCGTAGCGGTCCACGCCACCGATGCGGGTGACGGTGCCGTAGGCGTCCAGGCTGGACTCCACACCGGCGGACACGGCGGCCGTGCCACCGAGGACGACGACGTTGCTCGGGTTGAGCGCCGTCAGAGCTGCCGCAGTGTCCTGCGGGATCGCGTTCTTCTTCACCAGCAGGACCGGTGCAGCCTGACCGTCGGCAGTCTCCATCGTGCCGGAGCCAGCGACCGCGGAGCCGGTGAGGGCGTCCGCGAACTCCTGGCCGGAGGCGACGAAGACGGTGTCAGCACCATCGGGGTACTCCGCCGCGATCGCTGCAGCGGTGCCGTAGCGGTCAGCGCCGAAGACGCGGTCGACAGCGAGCTCGCCGTCGGCGCCGGTGGTGATCGACACCAGGGTCTTGCCGACCTGGTCGGTCCCGTCGGAGAAGTTCACCGCACCGAGGTAACGGCTGTCGGCCTCCAGACCCGTCCAGTCCAGGGTCAGGTCCACCGACTGGCCGATGGCGGCCGGGAAGGTGTCCGGCGTCACGGTGAGGTTGCCCTCGTCGGTGTCGCTGACCGCCCAGATGTGGGTCGGCACGACGGCCTCGGCGCCCGCTGCGCCGTTCCAGTAGTCGAGCGCGACCGCGTAGCTGCCCGGGGCCGGGTCCTGCAGGGTGACGCTCTCGTCCGAGCCACCCACCGCGCTCTCCGCGATGATCGTGTTGCTCGGGCCGACCAGGAACAGGTCCATGTCGGTCTCACCCGGGGTGATCTCCTCATCGAAGATCGAGACCCGGAGGGTCTTGGTGCCCTCGGGCACGGTGAACGGCAGCCATCCGTCATCGACGTACTGGCCACCGCCCGGGCCGTCGGAGACGGCGACCACGTCGGTGACGTCGGAGGGGATCAGACCGTCGATGTCGGTCGTGACCTCGCCGTCGAAACCGGTGGTGATGGAGTAGTCGAGCGTGCCCGACGTGCCCTCACCGCTGACCTCGTCCGGCCCAGCGATCGCCAGCGCGCGCAGCGCGATGGGGCTCTCGACGGTGATGTCACCGTTGGACAGACGCAGCTGACCGAAGTTCCAGGCCTCGGGCTCCGCGCTGGTCACCGTGAAGGCGACCTCGAAGCTGGCGGTGCCGCCTGCCTCGACCGTGATTGATGCCGGTGCGTCGACCGAGATGCCCGCAGGCTCGTCAACCGTAATGTCCCAGGTGCCGCCCTCACCGGTCACGTCGGTGACCGTGCGGGTCACCGTCTGCTGGCCGGCCAGGTCGCCGATCGAGATGCTCGGGTAGTTCAGGTCGCTCGGGTCAACCGGCGTCTCCGGGCACGGCGCGCCCAGCTGGCCGATGCTGCAGGCGTAGGCCGTCCACTCGTCCCAGCCGGCGTCATAGACCAGACCCGGGTTGTAGGACGGGGCAGGTTGGACCTCACCGGCGCCGTAGTTGAGCGGGGTGGCCTCGACGCCGAGCCGCTCGATGGGGTCACCGTTGTCGTCGACGTCGCGGGCCGTGGTCATCATGGCCGACTTGATCGCTGCCGGGCTCCAGCCCGGGAACTCCTGCTTCATCAGGGCGGCCAGGCCGGCGATGTGGGGGGCCGACATGGAGGTGCCGGAGATCTGGTCGAACGTCGGGGTGCCCGGCTCGCCGTGCTTGGCGTGGTAGGCCGCCGCGATGTCGACACCGGGACCGGTGATGTCCGGCTTGAGCAGGTCACCGCCACCGGCCAGGGCCGGTCCGTAGGAGGAGAAGGAAGCCATCTCCGGCGCGTTGATCACCGTGTTGGTGGTCTCCGAGATCGACGCGGTGGCGCCCTCGGTGGCCGCGTAGGCCTTGACCGCGACGCCGTCCGTGGCGTTGAGGTGAGTGGCCGGGAGGCCGTAGATGATCGCGTTCTGGCTGCCGGCGCCGCCGACGGCGTTGATCATGATCATGCCGACGCCACCGCTGTTGATGACCTCGGCGGCCTTGTCGACCAGAGCATGCTCGCCACGGGTGCAGACCACGATCTTGCCTTCAGCCTCGGTGTCATCCACCGTGCCGGGGCCACACAGGTCCGCGGCAGCGGGGGTGGAGCTGGCGGCCGGGATGTCCGCGGCGTTGACCAGGGCGGTCTCTTCCAGCGGACCGCCGTAGCCGACACCGTTGTAGGTGGCGTCGTTGCCCAAGGTCACACTGTTGAGCGCGCCACGGTTGTGGGTGCTGGCGGCGACCGTCATCGTCCAGGGGGCGTTGTGCGCCACCGAGGAGACACCGACGGTGTCGCCGGAGTTGCCGGCGGAGGTGGACACGAAGATGCCCGCGTCCGCGGCATACAGGAAGGCGATCTCGTCGGGACCCACGACCGAGGTGGAGGAGCCGGAGATCGAGTAGTTGATGACGTCGACACCGTCCTCGACGGCGTCGTTGATGGCGGCAAGCAGGCCGGCGGTGGTGCCCGAGCCGTTGCCGTCAGCGGTCATCCACAGACCCTTGTAGACCGCGATGTGGGCGGCCGGGGCCATGCCCGAGGCCTCGCCCAGGTCGGCGCCGAGGATCGCCAGCGGCACACCGTGGTTGCCCGCGGCGGTGCCAGCGGTGTGCGAGCCGTGACCGTTGTAGTCACGGGCGGAGGTGAACTCCTCCGGGATGACGGTGTTGCCGAACTCGGCGCCGTACCAGCGGGCACCGATCACCTTGTTGTTGCACTCGAACGCGGCGTAGGAGTCCACGCCGGCCTCGTCACAGCTGCCGGCCCAGTCCTCGGGAGCAGCGGGCATGTCGCCCTCGGCGAAGCTCGGGTTGAGCGGGTCGATGCCGGTGTCGATGACACCGACGACGATGCCGTCACCGGCGTTCTCGACGCCGCCGAACTGCTCGGCCCAGACGCCGCCCTCGCCGGACAGACCCAGGTAGTCGGGGGTCTGGACGGTGTCCGCGTGGCGGATCTCGTCCTCCCACACCTGGACGACCCCGGGGGCCTTGCGCATGTGCAGTGCGTCGACGCCGCTCATCTTCACGGCGAAGCCGTTGAGCGCCACGTCGTAGGTGGTCACCACGTCGGAGGAGCTCAGACCGACGGTCTGCAGCACCTCGGCACGCTGGGTGGCCAGGAAGTCGGTGTAGGCGGCGGCAGCGGCGCTGTCGACGTCCAGTTTCTCGCCCGACTGGGGAGCGGTGGCGGCCAGCCCGTGACCACCGTTAAAGGCGACCAGTGGGTCGTCGGCCAACTGCACGATGTAGGTCTTGGTCTCACCAAGCTGGAGCTCGGAGACGTCGTCGGCCTGCGCCGACATCGTCCCGACCGCCAGTGGCGACACCACGACCGCGGAGGCGGCCAACGCGGCAATCCGCGCTCGCCTTCCCGGGGTAGTAGTACGCACTGAGTGTCCTTACTCGAGGGGAATACGCAACAACCGGATGGTTCCGCGCACGACAAAGCGGCCCACGCGGTACGGATTGCCAAAGCAGTCTCACCCCCGTGGCTCCCGGTGTCTAGGGTCGTGCCCTAATCGTTACCTTTGGGTTATGCGTCTGCTGCCCGGCCTCGTCCTGATCGTGCTGGCCGCCTGGTATCTGGGGGTCGAGGTCACCCTGCGGCGTCGGTCCCGGTGGGCCCGCGGGGTGCTGGACAGCTTCCGATGGCAGGTGCTGATCGGACCCGCCTTGGTGTATGCCGTCAGCGCCGTGATCTTGTCCGTCGGGTCCTGGTCCATCCTGAGTCTGACCAGCACCCTGATCGTGCTGGTCCTGCCGGCCCTGTGCGCAGTGTCCTGGCTCGCGCTGCGCCCCGACCGTCCGGTCGGTCTCGCGGTCGCCCTGTCCGTGGCGCTGAGCCTGGTCGGTGTCGCCGCGGTCGGGCTGGCCCGATGAGCGGCCCGATGAGCGGCACGACGGAGCCGGTGACGGTGGCCCCGGCGGCGCAGCGCCGCCGCTTGGTCACCGAGACCGTCCTGGTCCTGGGCGTGAGTCTGGGTGCCTCGGCGATCTGGGCCCTGCTGTCCCTGATCCGCAAGGTCACCAACCCCACGCCGCTGGCCCAGCAGACCACGGCGATGAACACCTCCCGCGCCCCGGAGCGGCCCTGGCTGGACCTGGCCTACCAGCTCGCCGACATACTCCTGCCCCTGGTGCCGGTGCTGCTGGCGCTCTTCCTGCTCGCGCAGGACTGGCCGCGCCCGCACCGGGTGATGGGTTTCGACCTGAGCCGGCCGGGGCGCGACGTCGCCCTCGGGCTGGTGCTCGCGGCGGTGATCGGACTGCCCGGGCTGGGGCTGTATCTGCTGGCCCGCGAGCTGGGCGTGAACACGACCATCAGCGCGGCAGGGCTGCCGGACATCTGGTGGGGCATCCCGGTGCTGATCCTGGCCGCCGTGGGCAACGCGGTGCTGGAGGAGGTGCTGATGGTCGGCTACCTGTTCACCCGCTGGGCCCAGGCAGGCTGGTCCACGATCGCCATCATCGTGACCAGTGCACTGGTCCGCGGCAGCTATCACCTCTACCAGGGATTCGGTGGGTTTATCGGCAATGTCGCGATGGGCCTGATCCTGGGGTGGGTGTATGCCCGCACCCGGCGCGTGATGCCGCTGGTGATCGCCCACACGGTCCTGGACGTGGTGGCCTTCGTGGGCTATGCGCTCGTGGCTCCCCACGTCACGTGGCTGTGAGACGCCGCCGGAGAAGCGGCGCGTGTGAGGCGTGCTGGGTTGGGGAACCGTCCGTGACCTCCGTTAGTTTGTCGGCAGTGAAGGACGACGCGAGAGTCCGCCGGGTGCGGGAGGCAGGGGCCGGATGATCGAGGCGATCAACGACTTCGTCGGCACGCACGCCGACTCGTTGTGGGTTCTGTGGGTGCTCTTTGCCCTGTGCATCATCGACGGCTTCTTCCCTCCGCTGCCGAGTGAGTCGATCGTCGTCGGGCTGGCCGCCGTGGCGGTCTCGGTCGGCGAGCCCAACCTGTGGTGGGTCTTCCTGGCCGCGGCCACCGGGGCGTTCATCGGCGACAACATCGCCTACACGATCGGTCGGCACTGGTTGACCGGGCTCAACACCAGTCCCCGGCCGCGCGTGCGCAGGACGATGGCGTGGGCCACGCGCGAGCTGGACAAGCGCGGCGCCGTGATCATCATGGCGGCGCGCTACATTCCCGTCGGTCGGGTCGCCGTCAACATGACCGCCGGGGCGACCCGATTCCCCTGGCCCCTGTTCATGGTCCTGGACGCGATCGCCGCACTGAGCTGGGCGGCATACTCCATCGCCATCGGGACCGTGGCCGGCAACTGGCTGCACGACAACCCGCTCCTGGCGATGGCCGTCGCCGTCACCGGTGGCGTGCTGCTCGGCCTGCTGGTCGAGCGGCTGTTGAAGCTGATCACCGGGTCGCCGGACGAGGCGGTTTCGCTGCCGGACACGAAGGAGAGCGCGTGAGAGTGCCCACCTGGCAGAGTCTTGGCCGCGACCACCGCGTACTGCGGCGCGGGATGAATCTGTGGCCGCCGTTCGCGGCGGCGGGCATCCGGATCGAGGAGATCACCCCGGATTGGCGCTATGTCCGGGTCGCGTTGCGCAAGGGCGTGTTCAACCGCAACTATGTCGGCACCCACTTCGGCGGATCGCTCTTTGCGATGACCGACCCGTTCTGGATGATCATGGTGATGCGCAATATCGGGGGCGGTCACGTCGTGTGGGACAAGGCCGGTGAGATCGAGTTCGTGGCGCCCGGGCGCACCACCGTCCGGGCGGAGTTCCGGCTGACCGAGGAGGCCCTCGACGAGCTGCGCGAGGCAGCCGCGGACGGGTCCAAGGTGCTGCGCTGGTTTGAGACCGAGGCCCTGGCCGCGGATGGCAGCGTCGTCGCACGGGTGCGCAAGCAGCTTTATGTGCGGCGCACAAGGGAGGGTGCGGACCCGCTCGGTGACAGGGAGGCGGTGGACCCCGCTCCGTGACAGGGTGAGGACATGAGCGAGGTCACTGTTGTCAACAACCCCACTGAGTCCCGCTTCGAGGCCCAGGTCGACGGGCTGATGGTGGGCCGTGTCGATTACGTCACCTCCGGCAGCACCATCGACCTGCAGCACACCGTCGTCGAGCCGGGGCACGAGGGCGAGGGCATCGCCGCAACGATGGCGCGTCAGGTGCTGGAGCGGCTGCAGGTCGACAAACCCCGCCTGACGGTGATCCCGACCTGTCCCTATATCAAGCGCTTCCTGTCCAAGAACCCGGAGTTCCAGGCACTGACGGACCCTGAGGACCCCTCCCTCGCCGCTGAGTGAGGGGCGTGCCCGGGCGACACCGGGGTGGGTGACTGCCCCTCACACCTGCAGGGCCGGGACGCAGCGGTCCGTTCAGCGCAGCGGCACGAACTGGTAGTAGCCGGGAGCGGTTTCTCGCCCCTGGCGGGTGACGCGGACGAGACGGCCGGCCAGCGGCAGCACCATCGCGCCGTCCTCAGTGAGCTGCTCGACCAGAGCCTGGGGCACCCGGTCGGTCGCCGCCGAGACGAGGACGCGATCAAACGGGCCCTGCTCGGGTGCCCCCAACACCCCCGGGACAGCGCGTCGGACCTGGGCGTTCGGCATACTCGCCAGGGCCGTGGCACTGCGGCGGACCAGCGACTTCTCCAGCTCGACCCCCAGGACGGTGCCGTCCGGACCCACCAGGCGGGCGAGGATCGCCGTGCTCCAGCCGGACCCGCTGCCGACGTCCAGGACGCGGTGGCCAGGCCCGACCCGGAGCAGTCGGAGCATGGCAGCCAGGGTGCTTGGCTGGGAGCAGGTGGACCCGTGGCCGATCTGCAGCGCGCGATCCTCGTCGGCGTGGTGATGGACCCCGCGCGGCAGGAATCCAGATCGCGGGGTCTCGGTCATCGCCGAGGCCACCACATCGGCCACGCGGTCGCTGGGATCGCCCATGGCCCCTAGTCTGACGCACGTGAGCACCGTCATCGAGTTGATCCCGGAGGCCTCCCGCGTCGTCACCGACCTGCCCCTTGACGGGCAGTGGTCCCGACCGACGCCCTGCTCGGGCTGGACCGTCCGTGACCTGCTGAACCATCTCACCGCCGAGCACCTGTGGGCACCCCACCTGCTGCGGGGGCAGACCCTGGAGGCGGTCGGTGATCGGTATGCCGGCGACGTCCTGGGCGAGGACCCCGCCGGTGCGTGGCGGCGCGCCATCGCCGGCTCGGTCCTGGCGTGGGGGCAGGCGGACCCTGCCGGATCCGTGCACACGTCGATGGGCCAGATCCCCGTCCAGGACTATGCCTCGCAGATGCTGGTGGACCTGACCGTCCACGCCTGGGACCTGGCGCGCGCGGTGGGCCTGCGCCCACACCTGGTGGCCGATGCTGTGGAGGCCGCCCTGGCCTATGAGAAGCCGCGGGTGGACGGGGGAGAGGTGCCGGGCATCTTCGCGGCGCCGGTGGCCACGGACTCCGAGAGCAGGGTCGACCAGCTGGTGGCGCTGCTCGGACGTGACCCGAGGTGGGCTCCGGCGGCCTCCTGACCCACGAGTCAAGGGGCGCGCGTCAACCATCTGGTTGACCCCAGGTGTGACCGCACGGTCGATGTGACGACGCCGGATCCGCGGTGTCCTGGGATCTCCCGATCCCAGGAGAGAGATGTCCCAGCTCACGACACCGCGCAGCACCGGCACGACCGCCCGCCACAGCACAGCACCGAACGACAGGACGTCAGCCGGCGCGACGGGGCCGACCGGCCCGGACCAGAGGCGGAGCGTGGCGCCAGCAGCCGGCTCGTCCCGTCGGCGCGCACACTTCCTGACCTCCCGGCGAGGTGCCTGGATCGTGCTGGCGATCGCCCTGGCGATCAGCGCCATCGTCCTGGGACCCCTGCGCGCCGTCGAGGCCCCACCACGGGGTGACTCCGTCCCCGCGGCCGCGGAGTCCGCGGTGGCGGCACAGGTCGGACAGGGTTTCCCGGGCAGCGACGTCGCGCCCGTGCTCGTCGTGCTGGACCGGGGTGGGGACGTGCTGGGCCAGCAGGACCTCGACGCTGCCGCAGCGATGGGGACCGCGCTCGCCGCGGTGACGGGACACGAGGTGTCGCCGGTGCTCCCGTCGCAGGACGGTGCGGCGGCGATGCTGTCCGTGCCGATCACCCTGGGGGCTGACAACTCAGCCACCGCAGAGGTGGTGGAGCAGGTGCGGGCCGTGGTCGCTCAGCACACGGTGCCCGGTCTGTCCGCCCAGGTCACTGGCGGCCCTGCCTTCGGCGCCGACATCGCCTCCAGCTTTGACGGTGCCGACATCACCCTGCTCCTGGTCACCATCGGCATCGTGGCGGTCCTGCTGATCGGCACCTATCGCTCACCCGTGCTGTTCCTGGTGCCGCTGGTCGTCGTCGGGCTGGCCGACCAGGTGGCCACGGTCCTGACCAGGTGGCTGGGCACGACCTTCGACCTGCAGTTCGATGGCGGCATCATCAGCGTCCTGGTCTTCGGAGCCGGCACCAACTATGCCCTGCTGTTGATCAGCCGCTATCGCGAGGAGCTGCGCACGCACGAGGACCATCGGGCGGCGTTGGCGTCCGCGTGGCGCGGTGCGGTCCCGGCGGTCGTGGCGAGCAACATCACCGTCGTTCTGGCCCTGCTGACGCTGGCCCTGGCGACGCTGCCCGGCACCCGTGGGCTCGGCATCGCCTCCGCGGCAGGGCTGCTCGTGGCCCTCATCGCGGCCGTCCTCGTCCTGCCGGCCGCGCTGGCGGTCTGCGGACGCCGGGTCTTCTGGCCGTTCGTGCCGCGCGCGGGGCAACCGGATCCGCAGGAGACCGGTGTCTGGTCGCGCGTCGCGCGCGTCGTGGTCGGGCGGCCCACCCAGGTGGTGGTGGGCGCGGTCCTGCTCCTCGGCATACTCGCCTCTGGTCTGCTGGGCACCCAGGTGGGGCTCACCCAGACGCAGAAGTTCCGGGTCGCCTCCGAGTCGTCGGCCGGGCTCGAGGTCCTCGCCGAGCACTATCCCGCCGGTGAGGCAGCGCCGTTGCAGGTCTATGCGCGCCCCGCGGTGGCGAGTCAGGTCGCGACCGAGCTGGACACGGTGGACGGCATCGTGCGGGTCCAGCCCACGCAGACCGATGCGTGGTCACGCTTCACCGTGATCGGCGAGGCCGCCCCGGGCACTCCTGCGGCCGAGCAGCTGGTGCGCGACGTCCGCGGCGCCGTCGACGAGCAGGACGAGCCGGTGACGGAGCGGTCGGTGCTCGTGGGTGGCGCGAACGCCCAGGACCTCGACGCTGCCGCCGCGGCGGACCGGGATTTCCTCGTGGTGGCACCGCTCGTGCTGCTGGTGGCGCTGGCCGTGCTCGTCGTGCTGCTGCGCTCGCTGCTGGCCCCGGTGCTGCTGCTCGTCGTCAACGTCATCAGCTCGGCCGCGGCGATCGGTGCCGGAGCCTGGTTGGGGCGGGTGCTGTTCGGGTTCCCGGCGCTGGACGTGATGGTGCCGCTGCTGGCCTTCCTGTTCCTGGTGGCGCTGGGGATCGACTACACGATCTTCCTGGTGCACCGGGCTCGACACGAGGCGGTCGCGCACGGCACGCGAGAGGGCATGGTCCGGGCTGTGGCCCACACGGGTGCGGTCATCACCAGTGCAGGCATCGTGCTGGCCGGTGTCTTTGCCGCACTGGGTGTGCTGCCTCTGGTCACCCTCGGGCAGCTCGGCCTGATCGTCGGGGTCGGGGTGCTGCTCGACACGCTCCTGGTGCGCGCCGTGCTGGTGCCGGCGATCTTCGCGCTGGTCGGTGAGCGGATCTGGTGGCCGAGTGCGCCGGGCACGGACGCCGCTGTGGATCTGCCGCGGACGTGATGGGGCTGGCGCCGGGGATGCGGCACACTCGGGACGTGGAGATTCGTGACCTGCGCCCGGAGGAGGCAGACCGTGCCGTGGCGCTCTGGGAGGAGTGTGGGTTGACCCGTCCCTGGAACGACCCCCACGCGGACCTCACCCGGGCCCTGGGTGGAGCCAGCTCGACGGTGCTGGCCGCCCTGCGCGAGACCCAGGTGGTCGGCACCGCGATGGTGGGCCACGACGGACACCGGGGCTGGGTCTACTACCTCGCGGTCGCCCCGGGTCTGCGTCGCGGCGGGATCGGCCGCCACCTCATGAGGGCGAGCGAGACCTGGCTGCGTGACCGGGGCGTGCCCAAGATGCAGCTCATGGTGCGGCAGGGCAGTGCGGACGTCGTCGGGTTCTACGCGACGCTGGGCTACACCGACCAGGAGACCGTGACCCTCGGCAGGTTCCTCGACCCCACGCTGGAGGCCCGGCGCCGGGCAGGCGTGGAGCAACCGACGTGAGCGGAGACAGCCGGTCCGGGTCGCCACCACAGGAGCATGGACAGCGGACCATTCCTGCCCAAAAAGGCGCAGGAAGCGTTCCAAACCTCCCCACAAATGGTGGGGTCACGAGGCTGCTCGCCATGGGTCGGCACGCCTTGTTTGCGTTGCTGCTGGCGATCGGGACGGTGCGCGCGGTCGGCTCCGGGGCCGACCTGCGGTGGCTGGTCCCGCTGGTCCTGATCACGGCCGGCTGGTATGTCGCGGGGACCGCCTGGCGGGCCACGTTCGTCACCGCGGGGGCGGGGCCGTGGTGGCTGGTGGTGCTCACCCTCCTGTGGGGCGGGCTGGTGCTGGTCTCACCGGACTTTTCCTGGGCGGCCTTTGTGCTCTGGATGCTGGCCGTGCACCTGATGGCCTTCCCGCTGGCGGTGGCCTATTCGGTGCTCGTCCTGGCGGTCGTCGTGCTCGTCCAGCTGGACCTGGGCACGCACCCGGCCGGGGCGGTGCTCGGCCCGGCCATCGGGGCACTGGTCGCCCTGGGTGTCTCCCGCGGAGAGCAGCTCCTGGCCCGGGAGGCGGTCGAACGGCAGCACCTCGTCGATCGGTTGGTTGCCACCCAGGAGGAGATGGTGGTGCTGCACGACGACCTCACCCGCACCCAACGGGAGAGCGGCGCCCTGGCCGAACGGACCCGCCTCTCCCGCGACATCCACGACACCCTCGCGCAGGGCTTCTCCTCGATCCTGCTGCTGGCGCGGGCCGGGGCCCAGCGCGACGACCTCGCCCAGTTGCACACCCTCCTGAAGCAGATCGAGGAGACGGCCGGGGAGAACCTGGAAGAGTCACGACGGGTGGTCAACGCCCTGACGCCGGCGGCGCTGGAGGGGTCCGGACTGTCGGCTGCCCTGTCCCGACTGGTCGGCAGCCTGTCGCAGGAGACCGGCATCGAGGCGCACTTCACCGCCGATGGTCCGGTGGCACCGCTCGCCACGGCGCAGGAGGTCGCTCTGCTGCGGGTGGCCCAGAGCGCCCTGGCCAATGTGCGCCAGCACTCCGGAGCCACTCGTGTCATGGTCACGCTCACGACTGCGCCGGAGCAGGTGCGACTGGACGTGGCTGATGACGGACAGGGGTTTGATGTGACGGACTGGGAGGAGGCAGCGCCGTTGCCTGCGGCACGTGGAGGGTATGGCCTGCGCTCGATGCGGGAGCGGTTGCGTGACCTCGGCGGTGACCTCGTCCTCGAGTCCGCTGCCGGTGACGGCACCGTACTCGGAGCCCACCTGCCGCTGGCCGCCGACGTGGCCGCGCACGACCGGGGCGGGCGTCCGTGAGCGGACGGCCGGGCACGGATGGAGGTGCGGAGATGAGTGTGCGGGTGCTGCTGGTCGATGACCACCCCGTCGTGCGTTCCGGGTTGCGGGCGGTGCTGGAGGCCACCGGTCGCGTCGAGGTGGTGGGTGAGGCGGCCTCCGGGGAGCAGGCGCTCGCACTAGTGCCGCGGCTGACCCCTGATGTGGTGCTGATGGACCTCAACCTGGGGGAGGGGATGGATGGCGTGAGCGCCACGACCCGCATCCTGACGGGCGGGGCCGGCGAGCAGGCCCCGGCCGTGCTGATCCTGACCACCTATGACCACGACACCGACATCGTGCGGGCGGTCGAGGCGGGTGCCTCCGGCTATCTGCTCAAGGACGCCTCGCCGGAGACGATCGCGGACGCTGTGGCCGCCGCCGCGCGTGGGGAGACGGTGCTGGCCAGTGGCCTGGCGCAACGACTGGTGAGCCGGATGCGGGCACCGGCCGAGCCGGCCCTGACCCCACGTGAGTTCGAGGTGCTCCGGTTGGTGGCACAGGGCGCCGGCAACCGAGCGATCGCCAAGGAGCTGTTTGTCAGCGAGGCGACGGTCAAGACCCACCTGGTGCACGCCTATGACAAGCTCGGCGTCGACAACCGCACGGGTGCGGTCACCGCGGCCCGGGAGCGCGGGCTGCTCTGACGGGCAGGAAAGTGGGTTTCCCCGTGAGGCGCCGCCCTGGCCGCGCTGCACGACGGCGGGGTTGCGCTCGAGGAACAGGTGACCGCCGGGGATCGCGAGGTGGTGGAGGGGACGACCTGTCGTGGTGGTAGCCGGAGACTGGGGTGCAAAGTCGGTCACCGGTGACCGCTTCTGCACCCCACTGACTGGGACCTGACCGGCCCAACGATCACTCAGGCGAGCCGGTCACCAGGATGGACTCGCCGGCATACGAGACGACAGCGCCGGGACGGATCTGGATGCCGCGGCGCATCACGGTTTCGCCGTCCACAGTGACCTCGCCGTTCTCGATGACCATGCGGGCCATCGCGCCGTCCTGCACCACCCCGGCGAGCTTGAGCAGCTGACCGAGGCGGATCGACTCGTCCCGGATCGGGACCTCCAGGTGCTTGCTCATGGTCTCCAGACTACGCGGTGAGAGCGTGGCTGCTGCGCCGAGGAAGGACGTCAGGCCCCCCACTCGTCGCGGGTCTCCAGCGGGTGTGCCTGGTAGGCCTCCAGGTCAGCCTTGTCGATCCCGGCCTCCCGGCGCTCACGCAGGAGGGCGCTCCGGCCACCCCTGCACGGTTCTCCGCGTGTTGTGTGGGTGACCGGTCACGGGGTGCGCAGCACACGCACGGGGTCGCGCGTGGCGGCGTAGAGGGCGGGGAGGACCGCGCTGGCGACCGCCGCGAGCACCGCCAGGATCGCTGTGCCAGCGGTGAACTGCCACGGCGGTATGGCGGCGAGCCGGCTTGCGAGCCACAGCCCGCCGCCCACTCCTAGCGCGGCACCGAGCAGTGCGGGAAGCAGGGTGCGGCCCATCACCATCGCGATGATCGCGCCGCGGGTGGCGCCCAGAGCCCGACGTCGGCCCAGGTCCTTGCGACGGACCAGCACGTCGGCGAGCACCACGATCGCGACGAGGAAGGCGCCGCCGCCGAGCACGCCGAGGAGTAGGGTCCGGCCGAAGGTGCCCAGGTCTGCGGCGACCTCGGCCTGCAGCTCGGCCAGGGCGACCGGTGACTGGATCGAGATGGAGTCGAACTCCGGCGGAGCGACCAGCCCGATCACCGCCGACTGCGCGGCGGAGGCGACGGTGGAGTCGGTGACCACGACATAGAGCGAGTCCGACGGGACGCCGGGGTCGGCTGCGATCACCAGGCCGGCGGCATAGGCACCGAATGGCTCCTTGGAGGAGAAGGACCCCACCACGGAGTAGTCACCGACCTGGGTGCTCGAGGCCAGCTGGACGGCGCCTACCGGGTCGTCCATGCCTAGGGTCTGCTGCGCCTGCTCGGCGACGAGGGCCTCGCCCGGGCCCGGCCAGCGCCCGGCGGTCAGGGTCAGCACCTCGCTCAGGTCGCCGTCGATGGTCCAGGCCGGCACTCGGGTGCCTCCCGCGCCGACCACCTTGTTGACGACGTCGACCGGGATCTGCACGCCGACCGCACGCTCGGTGACGGACAACTCGCGTGACTGCTGCACCACGGCGGGCGTGATGAGCTCACCGTTGCGGGTGTCGGTGACGACCAGGAGTCGGGAGCCGGCCGCGTCCAGTCGGTCCGCGACCTGCTGCTCCGCGGCGGCGGTGCGCCCGACGGTGGCCAGGGTGGCCGCGCACATGATCGCGACCAGCAGCGCGACCAGTGCGGTGGGCACCTTGTTGGCCCAGGCCGTGGACAGTGACTCCCGCACCAGGGACAGGAACCTCACGGTGCCCACCTCATGGCGTCGGCTACCCGCGGCCCCACCTGGTCGGGCCGCACCTGCTGTGTCATAGGGCCAGCACCTCGTCGGCGTGCTCCAGCACGAACGGGTCGTGGGTGGCGATGACCACGGTCCGCCCCGAGCCCTTCTCGTCGCGGCCGTGGCTGGTCGCGCGGGTCAGGGCTGCCAGCACCCCCTCGGCGTTGCCGCGGTCCAGGTTGCCGGTGGGCTCGTCGGCCAGGACCACGGCCGGGTCGGTCACCAGGGCACGGCACACCGCGACGCGCTGGGCCTGCCCGCCAGAGATCTCACCGGGCTTGTGGTCGGCGCGGGCCGCCACCCCCATCTGCTCAAGCAGCTCCCTGCCACGGGAGCGCGCGCGCCGAGGTGACCACCCGGCATACAGGGCCGGCTCGATGACCGAGTCCAGCACGATGCGGGAGGCGTCGAGGGCGGCGTCCTGGAAGACGAAGCCGATCTGGGCCGCGCGCAGGCGGGAGCGCACGGTGTCGGAGGCGCGGCTGACGGGGTCCCCGGCCAGGACCACCTCACCGCGGGAGGGGGTGAGCATCAGACCGAGGACATAGAGCAGCGTGGACTTCCCGCGCCCCGACGGACCGGTCACGGCAGTCACCTTGCCGGGCGTGAACTCGTGGGTCAGCCCGTCGAACAACTCCTCCCCGCCGCGGGTGTAGGCGAAGGACAGGTCCCGCACCGCGAGCACGTCAGCCCTCCGTCGAGGGGGTCTCGTCGCTGCCCTCGTCCGCAGGTGGCTCCGACTCCTGCGGCGCGGGCTGTGGAACGGGTGCGGGAGCGCCAGGAGTGCCGGACAGTGCCTGGACGCGGGTGCCGACCTCGATGCCGTCCACGATCGCGATGCCGCCCCCGGAGCCGCGCACGGTCACCTCGGTCTCGCCGGACTCCGTGATGACGTATGCCGACCCGTCGGCCCGGGTGTGCACCGCGGCGGCGGGCACTGCGGTGCCCTCGATGCGGGGCACGATGACGATCTCGGACCGGAGGGTCACCTGGGCGTCGCCGGGCAGGGTGTCGCACGCCTCGCCACAGACGGGACCGCCATCGGGGGCGGTCAGGGAGAACTCGGTGTTGCCGAACTCGTCCTGCTCGGAGCTGTTGATCACGGCGTCCCAGGTGTGCTCCTGCCAGGTGATCTGCACCATGGCCTCGGCCGGGATCATCCGCGCCTGGTCCTGGGTGACGACGAGCACGAAGTTCTGCTCACCGGTCGGTGCGAGCACCGACTCTTCCCCGCCACCGAGCGTGGCCCCGCGCACGATGGTCTCGCCGAGCTGGACGACGGTGGGCAGCCGGTCGACCGCCACCAGCTCGCCCAGCGGGATCGTGCCGGTCTGCTTCTGCCCCAGCTCTTTCTGCCAGGCCTTGACGGCACGCTCGGTGCGCCAGCCGAAGTCCCCGTCGGCCTGACCAGCAAGAAGCTCCAGGTCGATCAGGACCTGCTGGAGCTGGGCGACGTCGTCACCCTCGACGTCACGGGCCAGGTCACGGTAGAAGGGCACCTCGCCCTGGGCCACCCGCACCGGGGTGCCGGCCACGACATAGATCGTGTCGCCCTGGTCGACCTCCCCCGGGGAGGCGCTGAGCACGACTCCCGGCAGCGCGTTGGAGGCCACCGTCCGGGCCGGCTGGCGCAGTGTCGTCGACAGGGGCAGGGTGCGCCCCACGCTGGAGTTGGTCGCCTCGGCCCATACGACATCCGGTGCCGAGCTGGTCGCCTCCGGAGTCTGCGGCTCCAGGGTGGCGCGCGCCGCCCACCAGCCCGCACCGACTGCGAGAGCCAGGGCCACCACACAGGCCACAAAGATGGCGAACCCGCGTCCCCGACGTCCTGAACCCACCGACCAACCACCTTGTCCGTTCGTGGATCGACCCTGGAGGCATTGTGCGCGAGGGCAGGTCCCGCTCGGGCGCGCCCTCCCGCAATGTGACCTGATCGTGACGTCGAACCCGTCGCGTGGGACGTCGGACCCGGTACTGGGAACAAAGCCGCGAAGTAGCAAGTTGAGCCTAGTGCACTCAACTTCACTGAGTCTCGGTTTGACAATGACCGGGGTGAGGGCGCAAGTTGGTGAGCGAAGACCCGGCCGGGACGGCACGTCACGGCCACCACACGACATACAGGAGAGTCAACGCATGGGACGTGCAGTCGGAATCGACCTGGGCACCACCAACTCGGCGGTCGCCGTCCTGGAGGGCGGGGAGCCGCACATCATCGCCAACGCCGAGGGCGGGCGCACCACCCCCTCGGTCGTCAGTTTCACCAAGAGCGGGGAGATCCTCGTCGGTGAGATCGCCAAGCGTCAGGCGGTCACCAACGTCGACCGCACCATCCGGTCCGTCAAGCGCCACATGGGCACCGACTGGAAGAGCCCGGAGATCGACGGCAAGACCTACACCGCGCAGGAGATCAGCGCCCGCATCCTGATGAAGCTCAAGCGGGACGCCGAGGCCTACCTCGGTGAGGACGTCACCGACGCGGTCGTGACCGTCCCGGCCTACTTCGACGACGCCGAGCGTCAGGCGACCAAGGAGGCGGGCGAGATCGCCGGCCTCAATGTCCTGCGCATCGTCAACGAGCCCACCGCCGCGGCGCTGGCCTACGGCCTGGACAAGGGCAAGGAGGACGAGCTGATCCTCGTCTTCGACCTTGGTGGCGGCACCTTCGACGTCTCTCTGCTGGAGGTCGGCAAGGACGCTGAGGACGGCTTCGCCACGATCCAGGTGCGCGCCACCCACGGTGACAACAAGCTTGGTGGTGACGACTGGGACGAGCGTGTCGTAAACCACCTGCTGACCACGGTCAAGAACACCACCGGTGTCGACCTGGCCAAGGACAAGATCGCCATGCAGCGTCTGCGTGACGCCGCAGAGCAGGCCAAGAAGGAGCTGTCCAGCTCCACCAACGCCAGCATCAACCTGCAGTTCCTGTCGATGAGCGAGAACGGCCCGATCCACCTGGACGAGTCGCTCACCCGCGCACAGTTCGAGCAGATGACCAGTGACCTGCTGGACCGCACCAAGGCGCCCTTCGAGCAGGTCATCAAGGACGCTGGCATCTCCCTCAGCGAGATCGACCACGTCGTCCTGGTCGGTGGCTCCACGCGTATGCCGGCCGTCACCGAGCTCGTGAAGCAGCTCACCGGGGGCAAGGAGCCCAACAAGGGTGTCAACCCCGACGAGGTCGTCGCTGTCGGCGCCTCCCTGCAGGCGGGTGTCCTCAAGGGTGAGCGCAAGGACGTGCTGCTCATCGACGTCACCCCGCTGAGCCTGGGCATCGAGACCCAGGGCGGTATCCTGACCAAGCTGATCGAGCGCAACACCGCGATCCCGACCAAGCGCAGCGAGGTCTTCACCACGGCCAGTGACAACCAGCCGTCGGTGGGCATCCAGGTGTATCAGGGTGAGCGCGACATCGCGCAGCACAACAAGCTGCTCGGCAACTTCGAGCTGACCGGCATCGCGCCGGCCCCGCGCGGCATGCCGCAGATCGAGGTCACCTTTGACATCGACGCCAACGGCATCGTGCACGTGTCCGCCAAGGACCGCGGCACCGGCAAGGAGCAGTCGATGACGATCTCCGGCGGCTCCGCGCTGTCGAAGGAGGAGATCGAGCGCATGGTCAAGGACGCCGAGGCGCACGCCGAGGAGGACAAGAAGCGCCGTGAGGAGACCGAGACCCGCAACACCGCGGAGCAGCTGGTCTACTCCACCGAGAAGTTCCTGACCGACTCCGGTGACAAGGTGCCGGAGGACCTGCGTGGCACGGTCGACACCGCGCTGAACGACCTCAAGGAGGCGCTCAAGCCGGAGTCGGGCGCAAGCAACGAGGACCTCCAGGCCAAGATGGAGACCCTGTCCACCGAGAGCCAGAAGATGGGCTCGGCCATCTACGCGGCCCAGCAGACTGAGGGTGGCGAGGCCGGAGGCTTCCCGGGCGGCGCGGGCTTCCCGGGCGGTGACGGTGCCGGCTTCCCCGGTGCCCAGGGCACGGACGCTGACCAGAGTTCCACGGCCGACGACGTCATCGACGCCGAGGTCGTGGACGACGAGGAGTCCAAGTGACGGAACGCACCGGTGCCGGTGGGCCGTGGGACGGTGAGTCCGACGGCCCCACCGGCCCGGTGATCCGGGACAAGCGACGACTGGATCCAGAGACCGGTCAGGTCCGCGAGCCGGTCGCGCCAGCTGCCGAGGAGCCCGAGGTGGCAGGCGGAGACGACAACGCCTTTGCCGGCGACGTCGGGCAGGCGCTGCCCGGAGACGGACAGGACGAGGCTCCGGCCGCGGAGGGAGACGGGGAGCACCCCGACACCCAGCTCGCGGCGGACCGGCTTGAGGACCTGCGCCGCCTCCAGGCTGAGTACGTCAACTACAAGCGGCGCGTTGACCGCGACCGCGCTCGGGACCGAGAGACCGGAGCCGCCACCGTGGTGGAAGCCCTGTTGCCGGTCCTGGACGACCTGCACATGGCCAAAGAGCACGGGGAACTCGCCGAAGGGCCCCTGCTCGCCATCGCGGAGAAGCTCGAGGCCACGCTGGGCCGGTTCGGGGTGGAGCGCCTCGGTGCCGTCGGTGAGGTCTTCGACCCCGCCGTCCACGAGGCCCTGATGCACCTGCCCGAGGCCGACCTGCCCGAGGGCGCGACCGAGACGACGATCGTCCAGGTCATGCAGCCGGGCTTCAAGGTCGGCGACCGCGTGGTGCGCGCTGCGCGCGTTGCGGTGGCAGACCCGGCATGATCATGGTCGGGGCGGCGTGAGCGCGCCGCCCCGACCGGCCCCCTGTCCCCCTGGAGTGGCACGCGGCCGGTGCGGGTTCGGCATACGAGCAGCAAAACCACTCGGAAAATGCGGGTGGCGGCAGCAAAACCACTCGGAAAATGGGAGGTGAGGAACACATGGCCAGTCAGGACTGGTTCGAAAAGGACTTCTACGCGATCCTCGGTGTGCCCGCGGACGCCAGCGACAAGGACATCAAGAAGACCTACCGCAAACTCGCCCGCGAGTGGCACCCGGACGCCAAACCAGGTGATGCCGCGGCGGAGAAGAAGTTCAAGGAGATCGGCGAGGCCTACGCGGTACTGTCCGACCCGGAGCAGCGCAAGCAGTATGACGCCGTCCGCGCCATGTCGCGTGGCGGTGCGCGGTTCACCGCCGGCGGACCCGGGGCAGGGGGCGGCGCGGGCTTCGAGGACGTCTTTGCCCAGATGTTCGGCGGCGGAGGGGGCGGTGGCGGCACCCGGTTCAGCACCTCCGGGGGACAGGGCATCAACCTCGATGACCTCCTCGGTGGGTTTGGTGGCGGCGGTCAGTATGCCGGGGGCTCACCGTTCGGTGCCACCCGCGGACCGCGTCGCGGCCGGGACGTCGAGGCCCGCACCACGATCGACTTCATGCAGGCCGCGACCGGAGACACGGTCACCCTCCAGACCCCCGAGGGTGGACACATCACCACGCGCATTCCCGCCGGCGTCAAGGACGGCCAGAAGATCCGGCTGCGTGGCAAGGGGATGGCTGGCGACCCGGGCGCGCCCCAGGGAGACCTCATGCTGGTGGTCTCGGTGCGCCCGCATCCCGTCTTTGGACGGGACGGCAACAACGTGACCGTCGACCTGCCGGTCACGTTTGCGGAGGCGGCGCTCGGGGCCACGGTCCAGGTGCCCACGCTCGACGGCGGCACGGTCCGGGTCAAGGTGGCCCCTGGCACCCCGTCCGGACGGGTGTTGCGCGTCAAGGGTCGTGGCATCTCGACCAAGAGTGCCACCGGTGACCTCCTCGCCAAGGTCAGCATCATCGTCCCGCAGCGGCTCACCGACAAGGCCCGTGAGGCCGTCGAGCTGCTCGCCGCCGAGGAAGAGGGCACCGACCCACGTGCGGAGCTGCTCCGCCAGGCTCAGCAGTGACCCGATCCACCCGGCTTAGGCTGGTGGAGCCAGACCGTCGCCGGTGACCACGGGTCCGGCGACGCGCGGGCCCGACTGTCGACAGATCGCGAAGGAGGAGACGATGGCCACCAAGACCCGGCCGGACCAGGACACGCCTGTCTATGTCATCTCCATCGCAGCCGAACTCGCGGGCATGCACGCCCAGACGCTGCGGCAGTATGACCGCCTCGGGCTGGTCACCCCTCGACGGACCCGCGGCGGGGGACGACGGTACTCGGCCCGGGACATCGATCGGCTGCGCGAGGTGCAACGGCTCTCCCAGGAGGAGGGCATCAGCCTGGCCGGCATCCAACGGATCATGGAGCTGGAGCTCCAGGTCGAGGCGCTGCAGTCCCGGGCTGCCGAACTGCTAGAGCAGAACCGGACGCTGGTGAGTGCCCTCGAGGCGCGCAGCCGCGTCTTTGCTGCCGGGCCGGCGGGACAGACTGTCGTCATGCGGCCGGGCACCCGACCACGCCAGGAGCCAACCACCACGGCTGTTGCGGTGTGGCGTCCCCTGCCCTTCTGAATTCTCAGCCTGAACCCAAAGAACCGCCGGGCCGGAGCAGATGCTCCGGCCCGGCGGCCTTGGTGTGGTGAGCCCTAGGGCTCAGCGGGTGGGGTCAGCGTCAGCCGATCCAGCCCGGGTAGAGCTCGTTGAGGCGGTCCTCAACGCCCTGGGAGACAGCACCGGTGCCACCGACGATGACCACGCGCTCCGGCGAGAGCCGGTTGAGCTCGGCCACGATGGAGTTCGGCAGCTTGTCCTGACGGGTGATCAGGACCGGGACGTCCTCCGAGCCAGCCAGCGCGGAGCTGGACAAAGCGTCGGGGTTAGTCGGTGCCGCTGGCGATGTAGACGACCGAGACGTCAGCCGCGTAGTTGCTGGACACGTCCACCGCGGTCTCGTAGCGGTCCGCGCCGGAGAGGCGGTCGGTCGCACCGAGCTCGGTGGCGACGGCGTCGCTCACGGCGGCGGTGCCACCGAGGACGACGACGCTCTGCGGGTTCAGCTCGGCCAGCGCCTCAGCGGTCGCGGCCGGGACCGAGTCGGTCTTGGTCAGCAGGACGGGAGCGCCGTCCTTGCCCGCCAGCGCCGCACCGGTGAGTGCGTCGGGGTAGGCGTCGTCCATGCCGGAGGCCACGTACACGACCGGGAGTTCGGACGGGAACATCGACGCCAGCTCGGCGGCGGTCTCGTAGCGGTTCTCACCGGCGACCCGGCTCACGGTCGCGTCGAAGCGGTCGTTGAGGGTGTCCTCAACGACCTGGCCGACGGTGCCCGTGCCACCCAGGATCACGATGTTGGCCGGGTTGAGGGTCGAGATGTAGTCCGAGGTGGAGTTGGTGAGCTTGGCCTGCTTGGTCAGGAGGACCGGAGCAGCGTCGCCGTCCGGGGTCTCCATGGTGCCCGCAGCGGGGAACAGACCCTGGGCCGCGGCCGAGGAACCGGTCAGCGCGTCCGGGAAGCCCTCACCCGAGGTGACGTAGACGGTGTCCACCCCGTCGGGGTAGAGCTCGGAGACCTCACCAGCGGTGCGGTAGCGGTCCGGGCCGAAGACACGCTCGACCATCGGAGCCGGCTCCTCGTCCTCGAGGGACTCGAAGAGCGCGACCAGGTCCAGAGCACCCTCACCGAAGGTCGGGTTGTTGGAGTCGGGGCCGCCGCACTCCGGGTCCGCCTGGTCGACAGCAGCGCCGTCGAGGGCCGCGATGGTCGCGTCCTGGTCACCGATCAGCTCCGGGTGCTCGCTCCACAGCAGGGCAACAGCACCGGAGACGTGCGGTGCAGCCATCGAGGTGCCGTCGGACAGGCCGTACTCGCCGCCGGGCACCGAGGAACGGACGCCAGCGCCCGGGGCGGTGATGTCAACGCCCGGCGTGCCGTCCTGGCCGGGGCCACGGCTGGAGAAGTCGGTGATGGTGCGGCCGGGCGCGGTGGCGCCGACCACGTAGTGGGCGCCGTCGTGCCACGCCGGGTTGGAGATGGTGTCGCAGGGGCCGAGGTCCGGCGGGTCAACCGAGATGTTGGAGTTGCCAGCGCTGAAGACACCGAAGATGCCGGCAGCGTCCCAGGCCTCAAGGGCCGGGTCGAGCAGCGCGATGAGCTCGGGCTCGGAGTCCTGGTAGCCGGTGAAGCCCCAGGAGTTGTTGATGATGTGCGGGCGCATGTCCGGGTCGGCGCCAGTGCCGTCCACCCGGGTCGGGGCCGCGAACCACTCGAAGGCCGCGAAGACGTCCGCGCCGTCGACGCAGCAGCCGGTGGTGCCGATGAACTGGGCGCCGGGGGCGACACCGATCTGGTTCTCGCCGTCCTCACCGACCATGGTGCCGGTCACGTGAGTGCCGTGCCAGTGCGGGTCGGTCGGGGTGTCGCTGGCTCCGCTGGAGTCGAACCAGTTGTAGTCGTCGCTGCCGGTCTCGGTGCCGCGGTAGGCGTTCACCAGGGCCGGGTGCGAGGCGTCCACACCGGTGTCGAACGTGCCGACGACGATGCCCTCACCGCGGTTGTCGTAGGTGTCCCAGATCTCGGGAGCCTTGATGTCGTCAAGGCCCCACTCGGTGGCGTTGGGAGAGGTCTCCGCAAGGCCCTCGACGGGCTCGATGAGCTCCGGAACGAGCTCGGGGATGATCCGCTCCACGCCCGCGCCGGACGACACAGAGCTGACCAGCTCTGCGGAGGCGTCCTCGACGAAGACGGAGTTGTTGATCCAGAAGGTCTGGTAGTCGACGCCAGCGCGGTCCAGCTCGGCGAGCAGGTCGGCCTGGGTCTCCTTGGCGTGGGCCTGGAGGGTGTTGTAGACGTAGTCGCCCCGGTCCTCCCACGACATGCTGTGAGCGGCAGACAGGTCGGCCTGGTCGCCCAGCGACAGCCAGACGTCAGTCGTGCCGTTCGCCTCGAGCTGCGACTGGACCTCGCTGCTGATGATCGCTTCGTCGCGGTCGGTGGTCTCCGGCGCGGCGTTGGCGCTCAGAGCCGGCATCATGCCGACCGCCAAGCCCAACCCCGCGACGGCGACTACAGCGCCGCGTGCGGTTTCTTTCTTGTGAATCACGATTCCCCATTCGATCGAGCCGACCCGAGACGTCGCAACGCCTCAGTGCCGACGGTGGTGCAGGACACCCCCCACGGGCGCCCCCGACCCAAACTAGACATAGTGGCGCTGTCAGGTCAACCTGAGTCCTAGACGCTGTGCGGGAGAGCGTGATATTGCACTCACTGTTCAGGCGCGCGCAAACTCCCGGACCAGAGGAACGACGTCGGCGATCGAGTCGCACACCCGGGTCGGTCGGAAGGGGAACCGCTCGACCTGGTCTGCAGCGGTCGAGCCGGTCAGCACCAGGATGGTGCGCAGGCCGGCTTCCAGCCCGCTGATGATGTCGGTGTCCATCCGGTCGCCGATCATGACCGTGTGCTCGGAGTGCGCGTCGATGCGGTTGAGGGCGCTGCGCATCATCAGTGGGTTGGGCTTTCCGACGAAATAGGGCTCCACCCCGGTGGCCCGCGTGATCAGGGCGGCGACCGAGCCGGTGGCGGGCAGCGGCCCGTGCGCCGAGGGGCCGGTCGGGTCAGGGTTGGTCGCGATGAACCGTGCGCCGCCCTCCACCAGCCGGATGGCCCGGGTGATGGCCTCGAACGAGTAGGTGCGGGTCTCACCGAGCACGACGTAGTCCGGGCTCCGCTCGGTCATCACATAGCCCACGTCGTGCAGCGCGTTGGTGAGTCCGGCCTCGCCGATGACATAGGCCGACCCGCCCTCACGCTGGTCGGCCAGGAACTGTGCGGTCGCCAGGGCCGAGGTCCAGATCGCCTCCTCCGGCACCTCGATCCCTCCGGTGGCCAACCGGGCTCGCAGGTCCCGGGGGGTGAAGATCGAGTTGTTGGTCAACAGTTGGAAGCGCGTGCCGGTCTCCACCAACTCGGTCAGAAACTCTGCCGCACCGGGCAGGGCCCGCTCCTCGTGCACCAGCACCCCGTCCATGTCGGTGAGCCAGCAGTCCACGGGAAGCGTCTCGGTCATGAGTGACATCGTCCCAGGGCACCACGGATCCGACCACCCCGGCGCGCCGCGGTGAGATAGTGACCGCATGGACAGCGCGAGCGAGCCTGACGACACCGCGGGTCCGGGGCGGCCCGGGGCCGAGCACCTGCTGATCTTCCCCGAGCGGGAGACCGCACGGCAGGTCGCCGACGAGCTCCAGGATGAGGGCTTCGCCCAGGTCTCGGTCCTCCGGGAGGCGTCCCGGACCGAGGATGACGACGAGGCGCACGAGTGGGCGGTCCACGTCGTCGACCAACGGCTGCCTGACGCCTCCGGCGTGGGGCCTACGAGGGGCTCCGCGAGCGTTTCGCGACCCTGGCCGTGGACCACGACGGCTGGTATGACGACCCGGCAGACCCGCGACCACCCGTCACGGCCGAGGACCCGGGCTGATCTCCCGGTGGCTGGGCTGAACCTGACCTGACTGACGCCTGCTGCGATGGACGTTTCTCGATGATCTGGGCGATCGCCGCGACCGCGCTCGCGGGGTCCGCGACCGTGGTCGGTGGGCTGCTGGCGCTGCACCGAGGCCTGCGCCGGCGGGGCACCCTGTCCGCCGGTCTGGCCTTCGCGGCGGGGCTCATGATCGTGCTCTCGGTGGTGGAGATCCTGCCGCTGGCCCTGGCGGCACTGCGCAGCTCCGGGGTGGCGCACCACGGCTGGTGGACCGTCGGCGCGTTGGCAGCGGGTTGCCTGCTGGTGCTGCTCATCGACGCGCTGCTGCCAGAGCGCGTCGTCCGGGGCGTGAACTCCGAACCCCTGACCCTGCCACTGGACCACGACCCACGACTGATGCGCAGCGGGCTGCTGATCGCGGTGGTGATTGCGGCGCACAATGCGCCCGAGGGTCTGATGACGTTCCTGGCCATGCTGGAGGCACCAGAGCTCGGGGTGGGTCTGGCCGTGGCCATCGCGATCCACAACGTCCCCGAGGGCATGGCGATCGCTGCCCCCATCTATGCCGCGACCGGGGACCGGGGGCGCGCCCTGAGATGGGCGACGGTCGCCGGCGTCGCCGAACCGCTGGGAGCGGTCGTGGGCTACTTCGTGCTGCGCGCGGTGCTACCCGAGCAGCTGCTCGTCCTCACCCTGGCCCTGGTCGCGGGCATGATGATCGCACTCAGTGTGCGCGAGCTGATCCCGGCGGCCTGGCGCTACCGGACGCACCCGGCGCAGCCGCTCCTCGGGCTGCTTGCCGGCGGCGGCACGGTGTGGGTGAGCCTGGCCCTGACGTCCGCGCTGGCCTCGTCGTAATACTCGGTCTGTTGCGCAGTGTCGGGGCTTGTCCGCCTCCCTGAGCCCCGGCATACAGAATGGGTGTCGTGACCTTGCACCGCGACGCCCTCCGGGTCCTGACTGCGTGGGTTCCCCCGACAGGTGAGCAGGCTGCGCTCCGGGACCGCTTCGGGGGGCACCTCTATGACTGCCCCGACGGGATGCAGCGGTCGTGCTATCCCGACCACATCACGGCCAGCACGGTCGTCCTCTCCGACGACGGGCACCGGGTGCTGCTGACCCTGCACGCCCGCGCTCGCCGCTGGTTCCAGTTTGGTGGGCACTGCGAGCCCGAGGACCAACGGCTCGTCGACGCGGCCCTGCGGGAGGCCGCCGAGGAGTCTGGCATCGCCGGCCTGCGGATCGACCCCGTGCCGATCCACCTGGATGAGCACGAGGTGCCGTTCTGCGGTGACCGTCCTGGAGTGCACCACCTGGACGTCCGCTTTGTCGCGGTGGCGCCTCCCGGCGTCGAGCACGCGGTGAGCGAGGAGTCGCTGGACGTGCGGTGGTGGCCGGTGATCTCGCTCGGCCGGCCGAACGGACCGCCCGACCTGGCCGGGGAGCTCCTGGACGCGGTGCAGGCGGCGCGTGCCCGACTCGGGTGACCGCCTCGCACCTCCACATGCACGCGCGCCGTGTTGCGCGGGTGCGCAACTCGGGCCCGGCCACCTGACGTGGCCGGGCCCGAGTCGCGGAGGCGTCAGACTGGCGTGCTGGAGAGCACCGACGGGCCGATAAACCGGTTGGCCCCGATCTTGAGCCACCCGTTGGAGCTGAGCGTGCCGGTGACCTTGGTCCCGCGCGAGACCGTGTCGACCACGCCGTAGCCCCCGCTCGGGCCGGAGCGGACATAGGCCGCGCTGCTGGCGCTGACATAACGGGTGACCTCGCCGGGGTTCTCGCCGCCGTCGACGGGGTTGGTGGACAGCACGACGGAGCTGATGTACTGCCCGCCGGCGATCTTGAGCCAGCCGTTGCTCAGGGTGCCGGTGACCTGGGCCCCGCGGGCCTTGGATCCCACGATGCTGTAGCCGGTGCCGGGTCCGGAGCGGACGTTGGCCGCGGTGCTGGCGCTGACGTAGCGGGTGACCTCGCCGGGGTTCTCGCCGCCGTCGACGGGGTTGGTGGACAGCACGACGGAGCTGATGTACTGCCCGCCGGCGATCTTGAGCCAGCCGTTGCTCAGGGTGCCACTGACCTGCGCGCCGCGGGCCTTGGATCCCACGATGCTGTAGCCGGTGCCGGGTCCGGAGCGGACGTTGGCCGCGGTGCTGGCGCTGACATAACGGGTGACCTCGATGGGCGCCTCGCTGCCGCCGTCGCCGGGCTGAGCGTTGGGGTCTGCCCCACCGTTGTCGCGGGTGAGGCCGGCGCGCACCGAGCAGACCGGCCAGGCGCCGGGGCCCTGAGTGTGCAGCACGCGGCGCGCGATCGCGATCTGCTCGGCCTTGCTGGCCTGGTGAGCGTAGCCGGCATACTCCTGGCCGCCATAGGACTTCCAGGTGGGGTGCCAGAACTGCAGACCGCCGTAGTAGCCGTTGCCGGTGTTGATGTGCCAGTTGCCGCTCGACTCGCACTGGGCCACCCGGTCCCACACCTCAGGGGTGTAGGACGCGTGGGCCGGCGCGATCGCCAGCCCAGCAGCCGCCACTGCGAGCGTGGTCGCACCGGCGAGCCGTGCGGTCATCCGTCGCGAGACACGCATAGTCTGGTGTGTGGTCATGGTCTTCTCCTAGGCGCGGACGACGCCGGACCGACGGTCCGGGCCGCCCGGCTCTCACGTCCCCTCCGGGGTGAGGTCGGGTTCAGATGTGGTGCGCGGGCGCGGACGCGCCGGGGGCAAACGTGCGCACACCAGGGGTCAGAGTAGCCAGATGTGCCGCCCTGGTCCACCCCTTCGCTGCTGAACTGCCCCGGACGGCGTGCCAGGATCGGCTCCATGAGACCCGTGCCGAAGTTCTGGACGACCGTGGATGGGCAGGCGCGATCTGCCGACGGTCGCCCCCTGCCGCTGCGGCCGTCTGCTCTGGTCACCGGCCAGGCACTCTTGGGGGAGGAGGCGCAGGTCATCGCGCTGCGCGACGGTGTCAGCAGGGCACGAGAGGAGTCGCTCGTTCTGGCCTGAGCGGCGCCGCGAAAGGGCAAGGTTGAGCGGAATAGACTCAAGTTTGACCCGGTTGACCAGAGTGACATTCACGGCGTGGACACGGACAACGTGCCACGCGCACGCCTACGAAACCGTTACGAAAATACGGGGAGGGCGTACGAAACCGTTACGAAAATGCGGGAGAGGACGGCACACGATGGATCTGCACCTGACGACCAAGGCCCAGGAGGCCGTGTCGACCGCCATGCGCGAGGCCGCTGCGGCCGGACACCCGCACATCGAGCCCGCGCACCTGCTGCGTGCCCTGGCCCGACAGACCGAGACCACGACCGGCCCGCTGCTGGACGCCGTCGGCTCCTCAGCCGCGAGCGCCGTCCAGGCTGCGGACACGGTCCTGGCCGGACTGCCGAGTGCCTCGGGCTCCACGGTCGGCAACCCACAGCCCTCCCGCCAGCTGCACGGCGTACTCGCGGCTGCGCAGCAGGCGATGCAGACGATGGGTGACAGCTTTGTCTCCACCGACCACCTGCTGCTCGCCCTCGCCGAGACGGGCCAGTTCGGGATCGACGCCGCCGCGGTGCGCGAGCGGATCCCCGCCCTGCGCGGCGGCGCAAAGGTCGACAGCCAGGACCCCGAGGCGACCTACGACGCGCTCGAAAAATACGGCACCGACCTGACGGCCATCGCCCGTGAGGGCAAGCTCGACCCGGTCATCGGGCGGGACAGCGAGATCCGTCGCGTCGTGCAGGTGCTCTCGCGGCGCACCAAGAACAACCCGGTCCTGATCGGTGACCCCGGCGTCGGCAAGACGGCCGTGGTCGAGGGGCTGGCCCAGCGCATCGTGGCCGGTGACGTGCCCGAGTCGTTGCGCGGCAAGCGGCTGATCGCCCTGGACCTCGGCTCGATGGTGGCCGGTGCGAAATATCGCGGCGAGTTCGAGGAGCGGCTCAAGGCCGTGCTCGCCGAGATCCGGGCTAGCAACGGCCAGATCGTCACGTTCATCGACGAGCTGCACACGGTGGTCGGAGCTGGTGCGGCCGAGGGGTCGATGGATGCCAGCAACATGCTCAAGCCACTGCTGGCCCGCGGTGAGCTGCGGCTGGTCGGCGCCACCACGCTGGATGAGTTCCGTGAGCACATCGAGAAGGACGCGGCGCTGGAGCGCCGATTCCAACAGGTGTATGTCGGCGAGCCCAGTGTGGAGGACACGATCGCCATCCTGCGTGGGCTCAAGGAGCGGTATGAGGCGCACCACAAGGTCGCCATCTCCGACACGGCCCTCGTCGCCGCCGCCAGCCTGTCGGACCGCTACATCAGCGGTCGGCAGCTGCCGGACAAGGCGATCGACCTGGTCGACGAGGCGGCCTCGCGGCTGCGGATGGAGATCGACTCCAGCCCCGTCGAGATCGACGAGCTGCAGCGTGCCGTCGACCGGCTGACGATGGAGGAGCTGCACCTGGCCCGTGCTGCGGAGTCGGACGAGGGCTCGGCCGAGCTGCTCGAGCGGCTGCGCGCCGACCTGGCCGACAAGCGCGAGGAGCTGGCTGCCCTCACCGCCCGCTGGGAGTCGGAGAAGTCCGGCCTCAACCAGGTCGGTGAGCTCAAGGCCCGCCTGGACGAGCTGCGCACGCAGGCCGACCGGTTGCAGCGCGAGGGTGACTATGAGGCGGCCTCGCGGGTGCTCTATGGCGAGATCCCGCAGGCCGAGACGCAGCTGACGGCTGCCCAGGAGGCGGAGGCCTCGGCCTCGACCGCCGGCGTGACCGGTGAGGCCCCGATGGTCAAGGACGAGGTCGGTGCCGACGACATCGCGGACGTGATCTCGATGTGGACCGGCATCCCGGCCGGGCGCCTGCTCGAGGGTGAGACCGAGAAGCTGCTGCGCATGGAGGACGTCATCGGCACGCGGCTGATCGGTCAGCGGACCGCGGTGCGTGCGGTCTCCGACGCGGTGCGTCGCTCCCGGGCCGGCATCGCCGACCCGGACCGGCCGACCGGGTCCTTCCTGTTCCTCGGCCCGACCGGCGTCGGCAAGACCGAGCTGGCCAAGGCCCTGGCCGACTTCCTGTTCGACGATGAGCGCGCCATGGTGCGCATCGACATGAGCGAGTACTCCGAGCGGCACTCGGTCGCGCGGCTGGTCGGTGCTCCTCCGGGATATGTCGGCTATGAGGAGGGTGGTCAGCTCACTGAGGCGGTGCGCCGCCGGCCCTACTCGGTGGTGCTCCTCGACGAGGTCGAGAAGGCCCACCCAGAGACGTTCGACATCCTGCTGCAGGTGCTCGACGACGGCCGCCTGACCGACGGTCAGGGCCGCACCGTCGACTTCCGCAACGTGATCCTGGTGATGACCTCCAACCTGGGCAGCCAGTTCCTGGTCGACCCGACGACCGACCAGGAGACCAAGCGGGATCAGGTGATGGCCACCGTGCGGACCGCGTTCAAGCCGGAGTTCCTCAACCGGCTCGACGAGGTCGTGATCTTCGACCCGCTCAGCCGTGAGGAGCTGGCCACGATCGTCCGGCTGCAGGTCGAGCACCTGGCCCAGCGCCTGGCGGACCGGCGCATCTCCCTCGAGGTGACCGACGCGGCACGCGAGTGGCTCGCCGAGCGAGGGTATGACCCGGCCTATGGCGCCCGGCCACTGCGTCGACTGGTGCAGACCGAGATCGGGGACCGGTTGGCCCGGGGCCTGCTCGCCGGCGAGATCGGTGACGGCAGCACGGTCAGGGTCGGCGTCGCCGACGACGGGCAGAGCATCGCCCTGTCCTGAGATCCCCCCACACGGTGCGTTCGGTGGGTGAGCGGGGTGCGTCGCGGCATACTGAGGCAGGACACACCGCGACCAGCACGGAGGGGACCATGAGGATCAACGGGCACACGAGGCGTGCGGGGCTGCCGCTGGCGCTGGTCGTCGCAACGGCACTGACCCTCACTGCGTGCAGCGACGGTGACGAACCGGACACGGACGCGGCCACCACGACCGAGCCCACGGCCAGCGACCGGCTCGAGCAGGCACACGCCACCCTCGTGGAGGCCGGCAGTGTCCGGCTGGTGCTCGAGGGCATCGACCTGCCGGACAGCGCGATCATCCTCAAGGCCAGCGGGAGCGGCACGATGGAGCCCGCGGCCTTTGACGGGACGATCACCGCGAAGGTCGCCGGGGTGCAGGCGGACGTGCCGACCATCGCGGTCGACGACACGCTCTACGTGAAACTGCCCTTCAGTCCCGGCTTCATCTCCACCACACCCGAGGACCTCAAGGTGCCCGACCCGGCGCGACTGTTCGACGTGGACGACGGCCTCGCGGGCCTGCTCACCCTCACCGAGGGTGCCGAGTTCGGCGAACAGACCCGGGTCGGAGCGGACGTCACCCAGCAGATCACCGGCACGCTGCCCGGCCAGTCGGTCGTGGACCTGCTGTATGTCGGCGACGCCGACCAGGACTTTGACGTCGCCTACGGGCTGATCGAGGACAGCTGGGAGGTGCGCACCGTCACGATCACAGGACCGTTCTATCCGCCGGACGATGCGACCTACGAGGTGACCATCGATCAGTACGGCGAGCCGGTCACCGTCACCGCTCCCTGACGTGGGAGCCACCCCCGCCGTGACCCAGCGGCACGATCCGTCGAGCCCTGCGGGGAAGTCCCGGGGTGCCCGGTCGCTGTTGACGGTCGCCTCCGTCGCGGTCGCCCTGGCAGCCGCCGACACCTATGTCGTGGTGCTGGCGCTGACCGACATGATGGCTGGCGCGGGGCTCGGGATCGAGTCGCTGCAGAAGGGCACCCCCATCATCTCGGGGTTCCTCCTGGGCTATATCGCGGTGCTGCCCCTCATCGGCCGGTTGGCAGACCTGATGTCCCGGCGCACGATCCTGCTGGCCTGCCTGGCCATCTTTGTCGTCGGCTCACTGGTGACCGGTATCGCCGTCGAGCTGCCGGTGATGATCGGCGGACGCTTCCTGCAGGGGTTGGGTGGTGGCGGGCTGGTGCCCGCGACCCTGGCGATCGTGGCCGACCTCTGGCCGCCGGGACGACGGGGTATGCCGCTGGGCATCGTCGGTGCCGTGCAGGAACTCGGCTCGGTCCTGGGTCCGCTGCTGGGTGCCGCGATCCTGCTGGTCAGTGACTGGCGGGGGATCTTCTGGGTCAACGCCGCACTCGGCCTGGTGTTCTTCGTCGCGGTGTGGCTGATCCGCCCCGACGGCCTGGATGGTCAGCTCGACGGGGGCACGGATGAGGCGACGGGCCACCAGATGGGCTCGGGTCGGCATACGGATGAAGATCGCCAGGTGAGGGCGGGGCGACCTGGCACGCGGAGCCGGGTGGTCACTGTCCTGGCGTGGCTCGTGGGCATCGTGGGCGTCGTGGCCGCATCCCTGGCGCTGATCGCTCCGGAGGCGCTGACCACGTCCGTCGCCTACGGCGAGCCCTTCGTGCCATTCGGCGAGTCGACCTCCCGGGTCTGGACCCCGATCGGCGCGCTGGCGATGGCTGCGCTGCTGCTGCTCCTGGTGCTGACCGCTTCCCGCTGGCTGCCCATGCTCCTGGCCGCTGATGTCCTGGGGGCGCTGCTGATCGCGATCGCGCTCGGCAGTCTCGTGCTCACCTTCTCCTCGGCCGATCCCGCCAAGGAGGTGCTCGGACCCTGGGGGTTGTGGCTGCTGCCGGTCGGTGCGCTGTCGGTCCTGGCCTTCGCGGTCCGGCAGCGCACGGCGGACAGCCCGCTGATCGCCCGTGGTGTCGTCCACGGCAAGGTGCTCCCGGCCCTGGTGGTCAGCCTGCTGGTCGGCACCGCGATCGTCGCCGTGGTCGTGGACGTGCCGTTGCTCGCCCGGCTCACGGAGGGGACCACCGAGACCGAGGCCGCCTTCGTGCTGATCCAGTTCCTCGTCGCGGTCCCGGTCGGTGCGGTGCTCGGTGGTTTCCTGCTCAGGCGGCTCGGGCCGGGGCTGGTCGCGGCCCCGGGGCTGGCGCTGACGGCGGCCGCGCTGTGGGGGATGTCTGGGTGGACCCGGGGTGCACTCGACGAGCCGGGGATGAGCACCACCCTGCTGGCGGTGGCGGGGTTTGGCATCGGCCTGGCGATCGCCCCGGTCAACGACGCGGCCCTCGCCGACTCCACGCACGAGACGCACGGGACCGTGAGCTCCCTGGTGGTCGTGGCCCGGATGGTCGGGATGGTCGTCGGACTGGCCCTGCTCACTGCCGTGGGACTGCGCCGCTTCCAGCAGGCGGTCAACGAGCTGGCCGACCCGACCGACTCCGACGCGCTGCTGGATGCGGCCGTGGTGCAGGTGCAGACGGTCTTTGGCGGCGCAGCGATCGCCACCCTCGCTGCGGCGCTGATTGCCGTCGCCCTCGGCTGGCACCGCGTCCGGCACACCACCCATTCTTAGGGTCCGGGACGGGCCTACCCATTTTTGGGAAGGTTTGGTTGGGCTGCGACGCATTCTTGGAGAGGTTTTGTACGGCTGGTGGCAGGATCGGAGCCATGATCCGTGAACTGCACCTGGTCGGTGAACCCGAGGCGGACCGACTGCTGTCCGAAAATCCCTTCGCTCTCCTGACGGGCATGCTGCTTGACCAGCAGATCCCCATGGAGGTGGCCTTTGCGGGGCCACGCAAGATCGAGGAACGGCTGGGCGCGTGTGACGCGGAGCAGATCGCAGCCATGGATCCGGACGAGTTCATCGCCGTGTGCGCCACACCACCGGCGGTCCATAGGTTCCCGAAGTCGATGGGGCAGCGTGTGCACGACCTCGCCACCGCCATCGTGCGTGACTACGGCGGTGACACCGGGTCGATCTGGGCGATCGGCCATCCTGATGGTGCGACGATCCTTACGCGGCTCAAGGCGCTGCCGGGTTTCGGGGATCAAAAGGCCCGCATCTTCCTGGCGCTGCTGGGCAAGCAGCGGGGTCTGTCCACCCCCGGCTGGCGGGAGGCTGCAGGTGATTACGGCTCGGAGGGTGTGCACATGTCGATCGCCGATGTGGTCGACGCAGAGAGCCTGGCGCGGGTGCGTGCCTACAAGAAGGAGAAGAAGGCCGCTGCCAAGGCCGCTGCTGGGCAGTAACGGTCGACGGGAGTCTGGACGCGAAGCGGCCCCCACCGGTGGTTCCGGTGGGGGCCGTTCGTGTGGGGGTTTACCGCCTCGTTAGTCGGTGGAGGTGGTGTCGAGCAGTGCCTGCAGGTCGGCCTCGACGTCGGTGTTCACCGCGACGGTGCCACCGAAGATCGTGATGCCCTGCGGGCTCAGGCGCAGGATCTCCTCAGAGATCGCTGCGGGCAGGTGGTCCTGGCGGGTCAGCAGCAGTGGTGCGCTCTGGGACCCGGTCAGGGACGAGCCGGACAGCGCGTCGGGGAAGTTGGTCCCCGAGGCGATGTACAGCATGTCCGCGTCAGCGCCGTAACCAGCCGTCAACGCCACTGCCGTCTCGTAACGGTTCGCGCCAGCGACCCGCTCGGTCGGTGCCAGCTCGTTGAGCTGGGCCAGCACGTCATCACTGACCGCGCCGGTGCCACCAATGACCACGATGTTGGCCACACCGAGCTCGGTGATGACCTCGGCGGTCGCCGCGGGCAGGCTACCCGAACGGGTCAGCACCACCGGGGAACCTTCCGAGCCCGCGAGCGAGGCCGCGGTCAACGCGTCGGCCAGGGCCAGACCGGAGTCCATGTCTCCCTGACCGGTGGCGACGTAGACCGTCTCCACCGACCCGTACTCGGCCGCGATCAACGCCGCGGTCTCGTACCGGTCAGCACCCGCGATACGGCGCACGTCCGCGGACTCACCCAGGGTCTCCTCAACCCCGGTCGAGACCGAGCCGGTGCCACCGATGATGATGATCTCAGCCGGGTCCAGCGCAGCCAGGGCGCCGGCCGTGGCCTGCGGGATCTGGTTGTTCTTCACCAGCAGGATCGGGGCCGGGTCACCCTCGGGAGTGACATCGGGGATGAACTCCAACGCGCCCTTGGCACCAGCAGCACCAGCAGCCAACGCGTCAGCACCATCAGCAGCCTCGGTCCCGTTCGCGATGTAGACGGTGTCCACACCCTCGGGGAACTCAGCAGCGATCTCGGCCGCCGTGGCATACCGGTTCTCACCACTGATGCGCTGCACCAGGGCAGGCTCGACCGGGGCATCGTCAGTGACGGTCAACGTCACCGGCACATTCACCACCGGGTTCACCGGGTCGTTGGACTCCACACACAGCGCAGCCGTGTACTCACCCTCGGCCAGACCCGCAGAGTCCAGACCCACCGTGACCTCCTGCGAACCACCCGGGGCAACCGTGCCCGCGACCGGGTCCACACTCAACCACGCCGCGTCAACAACCTCACACGCCGGAACCGGCGGCGGAGCATCAACAGCCTCGTAAGAAACCGTGTCAACGCCGATGAAGTTGGAGTTATTACCCAGCGGGCCACCCGCGGGCACCCAGTAGTGGAAACCGATCCGACCGGTGGTCGCCTCGTCCAGACCCTCGATGCTCACCGTGTACTCGGTCCACTCACCCGGGTATCCGGTGGCGGTCAGGTCGGGGTTCACCGACGCCAGGACGGTGTCGAAGTCACCCACACCGTCGTAGCCGGTGCCCACGTTGGTGGAAGCACCACTGGTCGACAGACGGACCTCCATCCGGTCGACAAAGTCGGCCGGATTGGCGACGGTCCGAGTCCAGAACGAGAACTCCGACCCGTTGACCAGGTCCAGCTCCGGGGTCATCAGCCAGTTGCTGATGTTGCCCGGGGACGCGCCAGCGTTGTTGTAGTTGGCACCGACATAAGCCTCTGGTGCGCCCTCATGGGAGGGGAACACCTCGGCGGCGTTGCCCTGGAACCACGTGGTTGCACCCACCGGCTCGCTGTTGTTCTTGATGGCCCAGCCATCAGCCGGCAGCGTGTTGACGTCGTCGAAGCCCTCCGTCAGCGAGGCCACAGCCTGGAGCTGCTCAGCCGCCTCCACGACCGCCGGAGCGCTCGGCCCACCGTCGGTCTCGGCGGACGCGTGCGAACGGTCCGCGCCCTGCGGCAGCGCCACGACAGGCGCACCGGAACCCTCGACCTCAGTAATGGTGAACTCGAGGTCTTCCGTGCCGGTGTTGCCGACCGTGAGGGTGTGCTCGGTGGTGGTGTCCGCCTCCTGGCTGTTCTCGATCGAGGACGGGTCCACCGTGATGGCCGGACCCGGCACCGGGGGCTCATCGCCGAAGATCAGCTGGTAGGCGTCGAGACGGCCCTCACCGAAGACGTTGTTCTTCTCTGCGGTGCCTCCGCACTGCAGGTCCTCGGAGTCGATGGCCGAGCCGTCGAGCAGTGCCCGGGTCGCGGCCACGTCGCCGGCGGCGGTCGAGTTCTCCGACCACAGCAGTGCGATCGCACCCGAGACGTGCGGGGCGGCCATGGAGGTGCCGCTGATGGTGCCGTACTGGCCACCGGGGAAGGACGAGCGCACGGCACTACCGGGGGCAGAGATGTTGGGCTTGACCTCGCCGTCCTGACCCGGCCCGCGCGAGGAGAAGCCGCTGATCGAGTGGAAGGAGTCGTAGCTGCCGACCGAGTAGGTCAAGATGCGGCTGCCCGGCGACCCGGAGGTCGCGCAGCCCGGGCCCTCGTTCCCGTTGGAGAAGACACTAAAGGTCCCGGCTGCGTGCCAGGACTCGATGATGTCCTCCATGAACGGGTCGTTCGAGGGGAGTTCGGAGCCCCAGGAGTTGTTGATGACGTGCGGACGCATGGTGGGGTCCGGGTCGGTGCCGTCGACCTTGGTCGGGGCGAGGAACCACTCACCAGCCGCGAACATCGAGGCGTCGGTCAGGTCCGTTGAAGCGGCCATCCACTGAGCTCCGGGAGCGACACCGATCTGGTTGCTGCCGCCGTCGTTGCCGACCATGGTGCCCATCGTGTGGGTGCCGTGACCGTCCCAGTCCCACGGAGCCGGCTCCTTGTCGGGGGTGCCGTCGAACCAGTTGTAGTCGTGGGTCACCGTGCCGCCGCTGGAACCGCGGTAGCTGTTGACCAGCGCCGGGTGGTCCCACTGGACGCCACTGTCCAGGTTGGCGACGACGATGCCCTCGCCCGTGACACCCTGGCTCCATGCGTCGTCGGCGTTGATGTCCCGCACGCCCCACTCGACCGCATTGAGGGCGTGCTCGCTCTCGGCAGGCTTGGTCTCGGGGGCCTCGTAGGCGAACGTGCCGTAGATGCCCTCGACTCCGGGTGCGCGTGCGATGTCCTGCACGACGTCTGCGTCGGCATCCTCGACGAGGATGGCGTTGGTGGCCCAGTAGGTCTCATAGCTCAGGCCGTGGCCGTCGAGCTCGGACCGCACGTCGGCCTGTGCGGCGTCGGCGGTGCTGGTCAACGCGTCGTAGACCGCAATGCCTCGCGCGTCCCAGTCCGCGATGTGCGCGAACTGGCTCATGTCCGGCCGTGCGTCAAAGTGGACCCAGAAGGTGGCTTCACCACTCTTGGTCAGTTCTGTGAGCACCGCTTCCTGGATCTGTGCCGGCTCGCTGGATGGTTGATCAGTGTCGGTTTCCTGTGCGGTGGCAGCGACGGCACTCAGGCCGGAGACCGCCAACGCTGCGCTGGCGACCGCGGCAAGAAGATGCCGGCCACCGTGAGCAGAACGCTTCATTGCGTAGAACCCCATATCCCTCTCGAATGGATTGACGCACCGCCCCCCACAGGGCAGCGCCAAACCAACCTAGGGGAGTGGACGAGAGATGTGTCGAAAGATGACCAAATCTTTAAGGTTCGTCCCAGCCAGGTGTGCTGCTGCCGGATCGGTCGCGGCGGGTTGCGGCTGCGGGGCCACGTGCTGTCCTGTCCCCGTGGCGATTAGGCGAGGTCGATGATGACCGGTGCGTGATCCGAAGCGCCCTTGCCCTTGCGTTCCTCACGGTCGATGAAGGCGCCCGTGACGCGAGCGGCCAGCGCGGGGGAGCCGAGCGCAAAGTCGATCCGCATGCCCTGGGCCTTGGGGAAGCGCAGCTGCGTGTAGTCCCAGTAGGTGTAGACGCCAGGACCGGGGGTGTGCGGGCGCACGACGTCGCTGAACCCGGCGTCCACCACCGCCCTGAACGCGGCCCGCTCTGGCTCCGACACGTGAGTCCTGTTCTCGTAGAACGCCATCGACCACACGTCCTCATCCTGCGGTGCGACATTCCAGTCACCCATCAGGACCACCTGCTCATCAGGAGACACGTCCAGCCGCGTCGCGGCATGGTCTCTGAGGCGGCTCAGCCAGTCCAGCTTGTAGGCCATGTGCGGGTCCTCGAGGGACCTGCCGTTGGGCACATAGACAGAGACCACCCGCACCCCGTCGCAGACTGCCGAAATGGCCCGTGCCTCGGCGTTGACCGGGTCACCCCATCCCGGCATCCCCTCAAAGCCGACCTCCACCTCGGAGATCCCGACCCGAGAGACGATGGCGACACCGTTCCACTGGTTGAGACCGACGTGGGCCACCTCATAACCGGCAGCTTCGAACGGCAGGTGCGGGAACTGGTCGTCGCGGCACTTGGTCTCCTGGATCGCCAGCACGTCGATGTCGTGACGCGCCAGGAAGGCCGTGACCCGGTCGAGGCGGGCACGGATGCTGTTGACGTTCCACGTGGCGATGCGCACCAGGCCACCCTAGTGAGCGGCACGTGGGTCCGGAGCCGGCGGGTGTGTGTGCTTAGCGTGACGTTCGGCGGCGCTGGGCGAGCAGCCCCGAGACCCGTCGCACGGCGGAGCGGGGGAGCACGCGGATCCCTGCGGTGACCAGCTTGTAGGTGGCGGACGGGACTGAGACGGCACGCCCGGCATCAAGGTCGCGCAGGGCGGTGGTGACCACCTGGTCGACCTCCAGCCAGAGCTGTTCGGGCAGCGCGGACATGTTCATCCGGGCGCGGTCGTGGAACTCGGTGTGCACGAACCCTGGGCAGACGGCGGTGACGTGCACACCGGTGCCCTGCAACTCGACCGCCAGGGCCTCGCTGAACACGGTCACCCAGGACTTGATCGCCGAGTAGCTGCCCATCACCGCAAACGACGCCACGGAGGAGACATTGAGTATGCCGCCGCGCCCGCGGGTGCGCATCGCACCAGCCGCGGCGTGGCTGAGCACCAGGACGGCCCGGACCATCACATCCAGGGCCCGCTCCTCCTCGGTGACGTCTCCGCGGGAGAAACTTCCCCGCAGACCGAAGCCGGCGTTGTTGACCAGCAGGTCGACGGGCCGCCCGGTGTCCCGGAGCCGGTCGGCGACCCGTTCCGTCTGGGCGCGGTCGGCCAGGTCAGCGACCAGGACCTCGGTCGTGACGGCATACTCCCGCCGCAGTCTCTCGGCGAGCTCCTCGAGCTGGTCGCGGTTGCGGGCCACGAGCACCAGGCCGTGTCCGCGCCGGGCGAGCTCCTCCGCGAAGGCGCGACCGAGACCAGCAGAAGCTCCCGTGACGAGTGCAGTTCCCATGGCGGCAAGACTAAGTGACCCGGCGACGCCGGTAGGCTGCGATGCCGTGACTGACTCGCGCGCCCGACTCCTCGACCTGATCCGCACCAAGGCCATCGTCCACGGCAGGGTCACCCTGAGCTCGGGGAAGGAGGCGGACTACTACGTCGACCTGCGTCGCATCACGCTCGATGGTGAGGCGGCACCCCTGGTGGGTCAGGTCATGAACGACCTGGTGAGCGATCTCGAGGTGGACGCCGTGGGGGGTCTGACGATGGGCGCGGACCCGGTGGCCACGGCCATGGTCCATGCGCGGGCGGCCCGAGGGGGGCGGCTGGATGCCTTCGTGGTCCGCAAGGCGGAGAAGGCGCACGGTCTGCAGCAGCGGATCGAGGGCCCGAGCATCGCAGGCCGACGCGTGCTGGTCGTGGAGGACACCTCGACCACGGGCGGGTCCCCGCTTGCCGCGGTCGAGGCCTGCCAGGAGGTGGGCGCCCAGGTGGTGGCCGTGGCCGTCATCGCCGACCGGTCCAGCGGGGCGGAGGAGAAGATCCGCGAGCGTGGTCTGGACTACCGGGCTGCCTACTCGATGAAGGATCTCGGACTGGCCTGACGGGTGAGGTGACCGCACCACGATGGCCCTGCCCCCAGCGAGTCTGGGGCAGGGCCATCGTGTGGGCTGAGGGGTGCGGTCAGCGTCGCTTGCGGTCCCAGTGGGCAAAGCCCGCGGCCTTGGCGGCCTCCTCGGTCTCGAACCACACCTCGGCCCGGGCCGCCTCGTAGGACGGTGACTCGGGCGTGTGGAAGAGCATCGACCCGGCGTTGCCCTTGATCGACCATCCCACCGGACCGGACCCGTCCTCTGCGGGCTCAGCCGAGCCGGAGCCGAACGGGCCCTGGCCATAGCTGCCGGCAGCTGCTCCCGCCTGGGCCTCGTCGTAGCCGTAATCATCGGCCGTGACGGGCTCCGCGGTCGCGGTCTCGTCTGCCGCGACGGGAGCGGCGTAGGTGGTGTCGTCCGCTGGGGCGGCGTAGGTGGTGTCGTCCGTGGGGGCGGCGTAGCTGGTGTCGGTGGTCGCCTGGCCGGCCTGAGTGTCGAAGTCTGCGGCGGTCTGCACCGGCTCCCCCTGATCCCAGCTCGCGTCAGCAGGTGGCTGAGTCGTCGGGGTTTCAGCTGTGGCGTCCTGAGCTGCCCAGGCGCCAGCGCCGGCGGCTACCTGGTCACCGGAGAGACCCGAGCCGTGATCGTCGGTGCCCTGGGTGTCACTCTCGGGCGTGTATGCCGTGTCCGTCTCGGAGGCGGCGTATCCAGAGTCCGTCTCGGGGGTGGCATATCCAGCCCCCTCCCCGTAGGTGGTGTCCGTCCCCGGGCCAGCGTCGTCAAGCATGTCTGCCTCGGTCGTTTCGCCCGTGGCGGTGTCTGTGTAGGCGGCACTCTGGGAGTAGTCCGTCACCGGGGCCTCGTAGGGCGCTTCGACCCCTGATGTGTCCTCCGGTGCGGTCTCGGCCGAACCGACCTCCCCGCTGCCGTACGCAGCGTCGGTCGAGGTGTCATCGGTGCTCTGGTAGCCGCCGTCCTGCTCGTAGACGGTCTCTTGTGCGGGCTCGGCATAGCCGGTCTGGTAGCCGCCGTCCTGCTCGTAGACGGTCTCTTGTGCGGGCTCGGCATAGCCGGTCTGGTAGCCGCCGTCCTGCTCGTAGACGGTGTCCTGTGCGGGCTCGGCATAGCCGGCGCCCTGCTCCGCATCCTGGTAAGCGCCTTCGGCGCCTCCCGCGGGCCCGTAGGCCGGGTCTGCGGTGGCCGGGTCGGCATACGGCTCGCCGGTGGCGGCGGCCGACTGATCAAACGGCGCCGGCTCCTGCCCGCTGGCCTGGTCGTAGCCACCCGACTGATCGTAGGCAGCCCCAGCCGCCGTGGCGGTCCCTGCCCCCGTGCCGTCGGCAGCCCCAGGACCCTGCGGATAGCCACCCTGGGCATAGTCGCCCGCCTGCGAGGGCGGGACCGCGTCAGCGTCCCTGCCTGGCAGCACTGATGTGTCCTGACCGGAAACCCCTTCGGAACCCCCTGGTCGACGCAGCAGCAGCCAGACCGCTGCGGCGATCACCACCAGCAGGAGTGCTAGCCATACCCATTTCCAAACCATGGTCACACCGTCCTCGTCATTCGAGGCCTGCGACGACCGGTGCCGCCGCTGTGGCCCGACACCCAGGCCGCGGCCGTGTGGGTGCACTGGTTCTCACCGTAGTGCGATTGTGCGTTCGTCTCCACGCGTGAGCGCCTGCGACACTTGCGGTTCGACTTGTGACCAAGGACCACACAGCGCCACCAGCGTCACCACCTCGTCCTGGTGGGCCGCCACGAGGGCGAGCGCCATCACCGCACCGCCGCTACTGGCAAACACCTCGACCGGACCGGAGCCCAGCGCCTGGATCAGGGCGTGGAGGTCCCCCGCCTGGACTTGAACTCATCGGCGTCCTACTCGCCCTCGCCCGCGCGCACCAACCCGGACTGATAGGCCAGCACCGCGATCTGCAGCCGGTCGCGCAGGCCCAGCTTGGTCAGCAGGCGCGAGACATAGGTCTTGACCGTCGCCTCGCTGAGGAAGAGCCGCGCGCCGATCTCGGCATTGGACAGGCCCCGCGCGACGAGCCGCGCCACCTCGACCTCGCGCTCGGTCAGCTCCGCCATCGCCTCGGGCGGTCCACCAGCCGGCGGCCGCGAGGTGAACTGCTCCAGCAGCCGGGAGATCAGCGCCGGAGCCAGCATCGACTCGCCGCGCGCCACCACCCGGACCGCGTGCACGAGGTCGTCCGGGGTGACGTCCTTGAGCAGGAAGCCGCACTCGCCGGCACGGACCGCCTGATAGACAAACTCGTCCTGGTCAAACGTGGTGAGCACCAGCACCCTGGGCACCGGCCCGACCAGCTGACCGATCCGCCGGGTCGCCTCCACGCCGTCCAGCCGCGGCATCCGGATGTCCATCAGCACGACGTCGGGGCGCAGCTCCCGCACCGCCTCGACCGCCTCCAGTCCGTCGCCGGCCTCGCCCAGCACGTCAAAGCCGGCCCGCTCCAGGATCAGCCGGAAGCCCATCCGCACCAGCTCTTGGTCGTCCACCACGAGGACGGAGGTCATGACCCCTCCAGCGGCAGCACCGCACGCACCGTGAACACGCCGCCGATCGTGTCCGTCTCGACCTGTCCGCCAAAGAGCGCCACCCGCTCCCGCATGCCGAGCAGTCCGTGCCCGGCCTCGTGGTCGGCCGAGCGCGGCGGCCCGGCGTCGCTGACCTCGATCTTCAGCGCCCCGGGCACGAAGGCCATCGCCACCTGCGCACAGGTCGCCTCGGAGTGGCGGCGCACGTTGGTCAGTGCTTCCTGGACGACCCTGTATGCCGTGAGGTCCAGCCCCGCGGGCAGCGACGGTCGCTCGCCGGTCACCTCGAGGTCGACCTGCAGCCCCGCATCGCGTGCGGAGGTGACGAGGTCTGGCAGCGCGGCGATCCCGGGCTGCGGGGCGAGGTCGTGGCCGAGGTCGGGATCGCGCAGCATCGTCACCACCCGGCGCATCTCGACCAGCGCCCCCGCGCCGGTGGCGCGGATGGTGGCGAGGGCGCGGCGGGCAAACTCGGGGTCCTCCTCCACGACCTGCTCGGCGGCGCCGGCCTGCACGACGATCACCCCGACGGAGTGGGCCACGATGTCGTGCAGCTCGCGGGCGATGCGGGCCCGCTCGTCGGAGATCGCCCGCAGCGCGGCCTCCCTCGAGGTGGCCTCGGCCAGGTGCGCCCGCACCGCCTCGGTGGCCGCGCGATTGGCCGCCACCCGCAGCCCGTGCCCGGTGAGCCAGACCAGGATGAGGCTGCTCCAGTGGAAGATGAGCTCGCTGGGATCGGCCAGGAGCGGCACATAGAGGTCGGCGAAGACGATGAAGGCGGCCACTGCCGCGGCCCCACCCAGCGGTAGGCCCCCTGGCCGTGTCGCCCGATCGTGAAGGTGAGCACGAGCAGCGGCACCAGCTGACCAAAGAAGAGCAGGTGCATGTGCTCGGCGCCGACCGCGGTGCCCAGCACGGGCCAGACCAGGACGCCGACCAGGGCCACCCACGGACGAGCCCGGCGCTGGCTGAGGAGGGCCGCAAACAGGACGACGCCGACCGTGCTGACGGCGTTCGACCCGCTGCCCTGGACCGACTCGAACGGCACCCAGATCTCGAGCAGGCCGACGGTGCCGATCAGGGCCGCGACACAGATGTCGACCACCCACTGACGCCTGCGCTGACGCTCCACGGACTCAACCTAGGGGCTCACGCACCGCCTCGTCATCATCCTTGAGTCGTCTCCCATCGTCCTCCGAGCGCGACCGGCTTCGTCCAGGAGCGACGTCAGGGGTGACGGGACGCCCCCGAAGGCCGATCCGGAGCGACCTGCGCCACTCCTAACGTCGATCCAGGCCGGCCACAAGGGTCGTCCCCAACGTCACTGGAGGCACCATGAAACCCGCCCAGCTCACCCGCACCGCCGTCGCCATCTCCCTGGTCGTGGGCGCCGCACTGATCGTCGTCAGCGTCCTGCTGATGCCCGACTTCTCCGGTGGACACCGCGAGCGACTGGAGGCCATCGCCGCAGCCCAGGCCACCTCCACGATCTCCTCGATGAGCTTCACCGTCTCGCAGCTCTTCCTGGCCGTGGGCCTGGTCGGGGTCGCCCACCTGGTGCGCTCTCGGGTGCCCGTGCTCGCCACGGTGGGCGCCGTGCTGGTGGTCCTGGGCGGATTCGGCCACGCGGTCTATGGCGGCGTGAACGTCGTGATGCTGGCGATGGCCGAGGACCTGGCCGCCCTCGACACCCACGCGGCCGTGCTCGCCCGCGGCGAGGAGGGCATCGGCATCCCGTTCATGGCAGCTGGCCTGCTCGGCACCGTGCTCGGCTTCATCGTGCTGGGCGTCGCCGTCTGGCGCGGAGGTCTGGGGCCGCGCTGGGTCGGGCCACTTCTCGCAGTGGGCCGGCTATGCCTCCGGTGCCCTCTATGCGGTGATCTTCGGGGCGCTGGCCCACGCGGTCTTGCAGTCCTCGATCAGCCACTGGCAGACGGCGGCCGAGGTTGCAGTGGGCACCCCACGCACGCCGGAGCGTGTGGCGGCCCCGTAACCGCGGACGGGCCGAGCGGACACCGCCGCGCGGTGCCGGCTCGGTGAACCCGACCCCACGGCATACGGACTCATCGTCAGTCGGCGAGGAGCTGGTCGCGGACCTTGCGGCGCAAGACCTTGCCGATCTGGGAGCGCGGCAGGTCCTCGACCACGATGATCCGCCGCGGGACCTTGTAGGCCGTCAGGGCGGACCGGGCGAACTCGCGGGCAGCCTCGGTGTCGAACTGCAGGGTGTCAGTCGTGACCGCGGCGACGACCTCCTCGCTGCCGTCCTCGCGAGGCAGACCGACGACGGCCGCGTCGGTCACGCCCGGGAAGGTCTTGAGCGTCGCCTCGACCTCCGACGGCATGACGTTGAAGCCGCCGGTGATGATGATCTCCTTGATCCGATCGACGATCGAGACGAAGCCGTCCTCGTCCACCTCGACGATGTCCCCCGTGCGCAGCCAGTCCCCCTCGAGCAGGGTCGCGGACGTGTCGTCGGGCTTGCCCCAGTAGCCGCGGAACACCTGGGGGCCGCGGATGAGCAGCTCGCCACGGTCGCCGGGCCCCAGGTCCTTGGTCGGGTGGTCCGGGTCCACGACCCGGATGTCGGTGTTGGGGAAGGGGACTCCGACCGCGCCGGCACGTCGGGCCAGTCCCATCGGATTGCCCAGGGCGACCGGTGAGGTCTCCGTTAGCCCGTAGCCCTCGACGAGGCTGCCACCGGTCGTGGACTCCCACAGCTCCAGTGTCTTCGCGGTGAGTGGCATGGCCCCGGAGATCGCGAAACGGATCGTGGACAGGTCGACCGACCGCTCCCGGGCTGCTTGCGCGAGCCGGTCGTAGATCGGTGGGACGGCAGGCAGGAAGGTGGGTGGGCTCTTCCTGGCGGCCGTGAGGACCAGGTCGACGTCGAACTTCGGAAAGAGGACGAGCCGGGCCCCGATGCTCATGGCGAACGTGAGACACAGCGTCAGTCCGTAGGCATGGAACATGGGCAGCACGGCATACACCACCTCGTCACCGTCGACGAGGCCGGGGACCCAGGCCCGACCCTGGGCTGCGTTGGCGCCGAGGTTGAGGTGCGTCAGCATGGCACCCTTGGGCACGCCGGTCGTCCCACTGGTGTATTGGATGACCGCCAGATCGTGGGCGACCGGGTGCGGATGGGCGGCGTCCAGCGAACCGTGGCTGAGCATCTCGGACCACGGTGTCGTCCCGGGGGCAGGGTGGGTCATGCTCTCGCGCGCTGCCCGGGCCTTGCGCACGGGCAGTCGCAGCGCGAGTCGTTTGGACAGGGGCATCGAGGACGTGATGTTGACGGCGATGACGTGCTCGACCGCCGGCAGCGCCTGGACCAGTGGCGCGACCTTGTCCCACACGATCGCCACGGTGGCCCCGTGGTCGTCGAACTGGTGGGCCAGCTCGGGCGCGGTGTAGAGCGGGTTGTGCTCGACGACCACAGCGCCGAGCCGCAGCACCGCATAGAACGCGACGATGTGCTCGGGACAGTTGGGCAGCACCAGGCCCACGCGGTCACCCGCGCGGACCCCGTTTCGGCGCAGGCCCTCGGCCGCGCGGTCAACCTGCCGTCCCAACTCGGCGTAGGTCACTTCGGCGCCAAAGAACTCGAGCGCCACCTTGTCGCCAAATTTGGCCACCGCTGCCTCGAGAAGGTCGACCAGGGAGCCGTCGGGCAGCTCGACCTCGGCCGCCACACCCTCGCCGTAGTGCCGGAGCCACGTGCGTTCCATCCCTGCTGACATGACCATCCGCCCTCTCCGAACCCTGTGACTCCAGCGGAGCCGTCCAGATCGAGTTTAGGCTTCAGGGAACCAACTCCAACGCTGACGGGTGGTCCTGACGGTGGTCCGGCTCATCCCACGCTGGGACACGGTCCGCATCGCCGCCCACCAACCTGGGCACGGAAAACACGCCTGTGGGAGTGATATTTCCCTCCCGCAGGCGCCGCAACCGTGCCCAGGCGCCCCGGGAGGGCCGGTTGCCGAGGTTTGTTTGCGAGAATGACCCGGCACAGTCACTGACGGGGGGAGCCCCTCGAGCGAGGAGCATGGATGAACGGCGAGGAGCTGACCGGAGTCGCCGGGTGGGCCGTCAACCTAATGGAGACACTCGGGGGCCCCGGCGCCGGACTCGCGATCGCCGCGGAGAACCTCTTCCCGCCGATCCCCAGCGAGGTGATCCTGCCGTTGGCCGGCTTCACCGCGAGCCGGGGTTCGTTCACCCTCGCCGAGGCGCTGATCTGGACCACTGCGGGCTCGGTGATCGGGGCGTTTGCGCTCTATGCGCTGGGCGTCGCGCTGGGGCGGGACCGGATGCGGGCGATCTGGGACAAGCTGCCGCTGGTCAAGATGAGCGACCTGGACAAGACCGAGGCGTGGTTCGAGCGCCATGGCAGGAAGGCCGTCTTCTTCGGCCGGATGATCCCGATCTTCCGCAGCCTGATCTCGATCCCGGCCGGCGTGGAGCGCATGCCGGTGCACATCTTTGGCCTGCTCACCCTGGCCGGCAGCGCGATCTGGAACACGATCTTTGTGCTGGCGGGCTACTACCTCGGGGAGAACTGGCACCTGGTCGAGCCGTATGCCGACACGTTCCAGAAGATCGTCATCGTCGTGGTTCTCGCCCTGGTCGTCTGGTGGGTGGTGCGTCGGGTGCTGGAGAACAACCGGGCTCGCAGCGCCGGTGTCTGACGCGAGAGGCGTGCCTGACGCGGGAGGGGTGTCTGACGCGGGAGGGGTGTCTGAGTCGCCACGTGACTCAGACACCCGTGTGCCTGACCTGGGAAGGATGGCTGAGTCGCCACGTGACTCAGACACCCGTGTGCCTGAGGTGGGCGTCGGGCCTTGGGACGGAGCATGGCCGACCGGGTCGGACGGCAGTCTCCCCCCACGCCTGGATCCTGAGCTGCTCCGCGAGGGGGACCGTCGCAATGTCGTCGACGGCTACCGCTACTGGCGGCACGAGGCCATCGTGGCCGACCTGGACACCCGGCGGCACGGGTTCCACGTGGCCGTCGAGAACTGGGGTCACGACTTCAACATCGGCTCGGTGATCCGCACCGCCAACGCGTTCAATGCTGCCGCCTTCCACATCGTCGGCAAGCGACGCTGGAACAGGCGCGGGGCCATGGTCACCGACCGCTATCAGCACGAGCACCACCACCCCGACGTGCAGCACCTGCTCGACTGGGCTGCCGCGCAGGATGAGGGTCGCGGCATCCCGGTGATCGGGCTGGACAACGTGGCGGGGGCGGTGCCGCTGGAGAGCTACCAGCTGCCGCAGCAGTGCGTGCTCCTCTTCGGCCAGGAAGGGCCCGGGCTCAGCGCCGAGGCGGTCGCCGGCTGCGAGGCGCTCCTGGAGATCACCCAGCACGGCTCGACCCGCTCGATCAATGCCGGCGCGGCCGCCGCGATCGTGATGTATCACTGGGCGTTGCAGCACGATGCGGGCGCTCCTTCAGTCTGACCAAACGCGTATTAGGAGGCACGCCCAGGCGGCGTGCCGGCGCCGGTGAGGTGACGCCACGCACCGGGCAGGATGGGGTCGGTGCTCATGTCCGGCGTGAGCGACCCCCGCAGTCGTGACGTCCACGTCTCGATGTCCTCGCGCAGGGTGGCTACGGCTACCGAGATGTGGTCACCGCCGAACCCGCGGCTGCCCATGTCCAGGACTGCACTAAGGGTGAAGACCCGGCTGGCGATCGCGCCGATCTCGACCAGCCGACGCTGCGCCGGCTGCTCGTCGACGTCGATCTCCAGCTGTGTGCCGGCGAGGTCGGCGCCGGCCGCCGTCGTCGCGTCCCGGGACAGCAGCTCGCGCAGGTTGGAGCTGCCGACCCGACGCACCTGGTCGGCGATCTTGGCGCCCATCTGGGCATACAGGACGTCGTTGGAGCCCTCGAAGATCTGGAACGGGCGCGAGTCGACGACAGCCCGACCGGCGATGTGGTCGAGGGCGTATCCCTTGGCGCCGACCAGCTGCAGCAGCGACTGCGCCGACTCCTGGAGGTAGTCCGAGGCCACCGTCTTGATCGAGCTGGCGGCCTGCCCCTCCCGGGAAAGGTCGGTCGACAGTCCGGCGTTCTCCGAGCTCCACAGGCTGAGGGCACTGGCACACACCCACTGGCCCTGGAGCCGGGCGATGCGGGCCCGCACCTGGTCGTAGTCCAGCAGCCTCCGGCCCGAGACGACCCGCTCGGTGCAGTGCTCGACGGCCTCGTCGACCATCCGGTGGATGAAGCCGACCGCGTTGCCGGCGAAGCTGGAACGCGACCGGTGCAGCAGGTCCATCATCAGCCGCAGGCCGCCCCTGTCGCCCTGGAGGCGGTGGGAGAGGGGCACCCGCACGTCGACATGGTTCCGGCCGTACGGGATCCCGTAGAGCCCGAGGGACGGGTACTTCTCCACCAGTTTGATCTGCTGGTCCGGGTCGTTCTGCTCGCAGACGAACAGGTCGATGCCGTTGCCCAGGTCGCCGTCCTTCTTGCCGGGGCGGGCCATGACCAGCCAGTAGTCGGCCCAGCCGGACAGCCCGGCCCAGTGTTTGGTCCCCACGACCCGGTAGTGATCATCCTCGCGCTGCCAGGCGGTCCTCATCGACAGCACGTCCGTGCCGTGGCCGGGCTCGGTGATCATCAGGCCGCCCAGGCTCCCGCCGTTGACCAGGCGCGGCAGGATGCGTCGCGCGACCTCGGTGTCGGCATACTTCGCGATGGGCTGGGCGAAGAGTCCTCCGCTGATGCCCATGGTCAGGCCGAGCGCGAGCGAGTGGTAGGCCGCGGTCTCCATCACCTCCTGGCTGGGTGCCAGGCTGTCACCGAACCCGCCGAAACGAGTCGGCAGGAATGCCCTCATCGGCTCCGCCTCGAGCACGTCACGCAGGACGAACGGCGGCAGACCCCGCTCCTGCCCGATCACGTCGAGGTCGGCCCGGTGACCGAAGGTGTGCGCCAAGGTCGCGCGGAAGTGCTCGACCAGCCGGTCCGCGTCGCCGACCTCCTTGACTGCGTCGTGTCCCGTGATTTCCGGGCGCATGTCCGTTCTCCGCGCCATGGACGTGTCCGTCCCGCGGCGTTGCACTTGCACGACCATGTGTGCCTCTCTCCTGTCATCGTTGGGGTTCTTAGGCGGACCTTACCTACGGTTACGTTACCGTAAGTTGTTGGGACGCACAGTGGGGAGCACAGGACCCGCAGAGACAGGGGAGCGGCGTACAGCGAGGCAAGGGGCAAGTCAGACCGGGCTACACGGCATACGACGCCTGTGGAAGCATGGGGACAAGTTGACCCACCGCAGCGTCCCAGGAGGACCCCATGCCCATCGCGACCCCTGAGGTTTACGCCGACATGATCGACCGGGCTCAGGCTGAGAACTTCGCCTACCCGGCCATCAACGTCACTTCGAGCCAGACCCTCAACGCCGCCATCAAGGGCTTCGCCGACGCGGGCAGTGACGGCATCATCCAGGTCTCGACCGGTGGCGCGGAATACTTCTCCGGGCAGGCCGTGAAGGACATGGTGACCGGGTCGCTGGCGTTCAGCGCCTTCGCCCACGAGGTCGCCAAGAAGTATGACGTGAACATCGCCCTGCACACCGACCACTGCCCCAAGGACAAGCTGGACGGCTTCGTGCGCCCGCTCATCGCGGCCTCGCTCGAGCGGGTCAAGGGCGGCGGGCTGCCCTACTTCCAGTCGCACATGTGGGACGGCTCCGCCACGCCCCTGGACGAGAACCTGCAGATCGCTCGGGAGTTGTTCGACCTGTGCCAGCAGGCGCGCATCATCCTCGAGGTCGAGATCGGCGTCGTCGGTGGCGAAGAGGACGGCGTCGCCAACGAGATCAACGACAAGCTCTACACCACCCCCGAGGACGCGATCGCCACGATGAAGGCGCTCGGCCCTCGCGAGGAGGGGCGCTACCTGACCGCCCTGACCTTCGGCAACGTGCACGGCGTCTACAAGCCGGGCAATGTCAAGCTGCGCCCGGAGATCCTCAAGGCCGCCCAGGCGGCCGCGGCCAAGGAACTGGGCCTGGAGGAGGGGGCGCTGCCGTTCGACCTGGTCTTCCACGGTGGGTCGGGCTCCAGCACGCAGGAGATCTCCGACGCCGTCGAATACGGCGTCGTGAAGATGAACGTCGACACCGACACGCAGTACGCCTTCACCCGCCCGGTCGCGGGCTTCATGATGCAGAACTATGACGGCGTGCTCAAGATCGACGGTGAGGTCGGCAACAAGAAGATGTATGACCCGCGCACCTGGGGCAAGGAGGCGGAGGCCAGCATGACGGCGCGCGTCGTCGAGGCCTGTGAGAACCTGCGCTCGGCAGGGACCAGCAAGTGACGCTGGGGAGCGGTCCGGGCGCCAACCTGATGGGCATCCCGGAGACACTGCTGCCGGAGGACGGAGCTGCGGCGCGGCTCGAGCAGGGAGTCGACCCGCGCGAGGTGGCTGCGACCCAGCCGACCTCCAGCCTGGCCTGGGCCAAACTGGCCGAGCACGCACTCTCTGAGGGCGACGACCTGGAGGCCTATGCCTTTGCGCGCACCGGCTATCACCGTGGCCTGGACTCGCTGCGGCGGTCCGGCTGGAAGGGCCAGGGGCCGATCCCGTGGAGTCACCAGCCCAACCGAGGTTTCCTGCGCGCGCTCGCCGTCCTGGCGAAGGCCGCCGGCCGGATCGGCGAGAGCGACGAGGAGCGTCGGTGCGCGGACTTCCTGCGCGACTCCTCAGCCGAGGCAGCCCGCGAGCTCGGCCTCTGACCCATTTTGGTAGTGGTTTCGCCGGTCCACCCCGAAATTTGGTAGTGGTTTCGCTGGCGGGCCATCCCGAAATTTGGTAGAGGTTTCGTCGGTCACTTCTCCGAACAGCGGGCATGGAGGCGGCCGGTGGCCCCGTCCGAAGACGGCGGCCCCGGCCGCATCCCCCCTGTGGAGTCGAGCCTCGCGTCCCCGTGCGGTGTGGCTCAACGGGTTAGATCCTGCCCCACAGAATCCTCAAATTCTGGCATAAGCCTGCCAGTGGCCTTAACCTGCCATGCATGAAGTCTCAACCTTCAGCGGCAGAACTCGACTCTGAGACCCAGGCGCTGTACCGACATATCCTGCGTCGCGCACCGGCCACCATCGAGGAGCATGCCGCCGAACTGGGCTGGACCCGGACCAAGGCTTCCAGCCGGTTGGCAGAACTTGAGGCGTTGCGGCTGATCCACCTCAACGAGGGCGCGTTGATCAGCGCGGACGATCCGCGGCAGACGCTGGGCAGGCTCCTGGACGAGGAGGAGAGCGAGCTCACCGAGCGCCGTCAGGGGCTGCTCGACGTGCGCATGGCGCTCGAGAGCTATGAGGAGGACTTCCGTCAGGGGCTCCAGCAGGTGGGCCCACCCGTCTCGCCGTGGGAGCGCGTGCCCTCCTCCGAGGTGCCAGCGGTGATCGAGCGGTTGGTCCGCACCTCCGACGGCCCCTTGCTGCAGGTGACCTCGACCCTGGCTCGGGGGCCTGGTCACCTGGAGTCCGTCAAACGCCTCAGGGCTGAGGTCATGGCCATCGGGCGGGAGCAGCAGTCGGTCTTTCCGCTGTCGGTGTTGGCGGACCTGCACTGGCGGGAGCTGGCCGAGGCACGATCTGCTGCGGGGGAGCGGCAGCGCTATCTGGAGCATGTGCCGCTCGACTTCATCGTCTTCGGTGACAGCGGGGTGCTGCTGTCCGACGAGGAGGAGACAGGCGTCCGCGCCCCGGACATGCTGCTGGTGCGGGCGCCCAACATGCAGCGGATGTTTCTCGCCCTGTTTGCCGAGCTCTGGCGCCGAGCCGATCCTGTCCATGACGGAGGCGCCGCAGCGGCAGACGTGCGGGTGCTGGAGCTGCTGGGTCTCGGGTTCAAGGACGAGGCCATCGCCCGTCATGTTGGGCTCGGCGTGCGCACCGTGCGGCGGCGCATCTCGACCCTCATGGACGAGCACGGTGTCGACACGCGGTTCCAGCTCGGGGTGGCGGCCTGCCGACGCGGACTGTTGGACGAGGACGACGCCCGCTGCGGTGAGGTGCGCCGCTGATGTGTCCCGCTTCACCCCGGCGGGCTGAGTGTGCAAAAGCTGCGCTGCAGCGCGCGACACGCCGCAACGACGAATGCGCAGTGCGCGACACGCAGAGGAGAGCTGAGCGTCGCGACGTTAGAACGTGGCCCCTGGAACCAGCGCCGGGTCGGCCCAGCCGTCCAGGATCACGTAGTCGCCGAAGTGGTGCAGGAACACCCCGTGCGCTAGCAGCTGCCGCCACAGCTCGGCCTCCACGGCCGCAACGCCGGTGCATCCTGACGCCGACGCTTCCCCGGGCGGCGACACCTCGGGCAGCACGGCGATCAGCTGCCAGTCGGTGTCCTCCGGACCGACGTGGGAGAGCCAGGCGGGACCGCTCAGCTGCTCGTCGCATCCGACGCCGATGCTCACCGCGCCGTCCTCCAGCGAGAAACTCGCGGTGTGCCCCGGCTGGATGTCGCGCACATCGGACACCCCGACGTCCTGCGCGGCAACCTCGCCCGGCACCTCGAACAGCACAGCCCCCAGATCCTCGACCGTGACCGGAGCCGTCGGTCCACCCCGGGCGTCCTCGACCCCGGCGGCGACCAGCGCCATGCCGACCGGCTCCAGCTGGGTGCCGTCACCGCCCCCGGCGATCACCAGGATCTCGCCGTCGGTGCTCATCCGGGGCTCGCTCGTGAGGATCTGCACCCATTCGTCGGTGTAGACCGGCACAGGACAGTCGATGCCCGGGTCCGGGTCGTCGACCGACTGCGGCTCCCCGGTCGCCACGAAGACCCCGGCGCGCAGCTCCCCAGGAACGGTCACGTCGACCGAGCACTCCCGGACATGCACCGAGGACCCGTCGAAGTCGAGCCCGTAGCCGGGACCGCCCGGGAGCGTCGGCCCGGGGTCGTCGTGCTCGACCTGGAACCAGCGTCGCCCCTCCGCCTGCTCGGCGGTCAGCGCGGTCAGCTCGCCGGTGGGCGCCCACTCACCCTCCGACATCAGCACCACCGTGGGGGTGCCGACAACCAGGGGTATGCCGTCAGGCGGGGTGGGCTCCTCGCTGCCGGGGCTGTCGGCGGTCGGGTCCGCGGACTCCTCGTCCGGCCCCTCGCTCGTGGGTGCCGCATCGTCGACGGCCGGGGCAGTCTGGTCCAGCAGCGACTCCGGGATAGTGCCGGTGATGACCATCGTGCCGTCGGTGAAGTCGACGGTCGGTCCGCTGCGCAGCACCGCCACGACAGCAGGGGATGGCTCGACGGGCGGCAGGGGCGCGTCACTGTCTGCGGCGCAGGCCGAGAACAGCGTCGGCTCGCCCGTGAGCAGGATGCCGTCGGAGCGCAGGGAGGCCTCCATCTCCACGGGGCAGGTGCCGGGGTATCCAATCGCCTCGACGTCGTCGCCCTGCTCCAGGGCCCCGGTGAGTCCAGGCTGCGTGTCGAGGTTGATTTCACGGATGTCGTCAAGGGTGGTGCCGTCGCCACCACCGGAGGTGAGCAGTACGAAGTCCGTGCCCAGCATGATCGGCGTGAGGCCGCCCTCGGAGGAGGCATCAGCCCAGGTGAAGCCGGTCTCGTCGACCGGCCCGAGGGTCAGCGACACGTGGACCCGGGGCTCCTCGGTCGTGCCGTCAAGGCCGGTGACGAGGAGCGTTTCACCGTCGAGGCTGAGCAGAGGCTCCTCGTTGAGGGCCGGCCCCCACTGGACGAGGGGCTGCTCTTGCGAGCACTCGCCCACATCGTCAGCGCCTTCCCACGGGCCGACGGTCTGCAGACGCGACTCGGGCGTGAGCGCGACGGTGCGCCGCTGGACAGAGCAGCCCCCGAGGGTGGCGATGAACCGATCTCCCTCGAAGACGAAGACCTCGCCGTCGGGACCGTTCCAGGTGCCCTGGAGGTCCTCCAACGTCGCGGGGGTCGAGGTGCCAGTCAGCTCGGACAGCCGCTCGGACTCACCGTGTGGCGCGTCGGAGGCGCGCGGCTCGCTGACGCCGGGATCGAGGTCCGCACGCGTGAACCGCGCGAAGAAGGGCTCACCACGGGCGCCGTCATCCACCTCGACCGTCGGACCGGGGCCCGTGTCGGACGTCCCGTCGGCGGGCGGCGGTGGTCCGGCCTCGCCACCGGCGAAGCCCTGCGCCCAGACGATCCCCAGGATGCTCGCCGCGGCAGCGGCGGCACCCAGGCCGCCGATCCAGGCACGCCCGCGGTTGCGCTGACGGCGCCCGGCCGACCAGAGCTGCTCGGCGCTCAGGTGCTCGCCAGGGCGGGCGCCCCGAGCGCCGGACCCCTGGGAGCCGTCATCGTCCAGCCCCAGGTCCAGCAGGTCACGGATCTCGTCATCGCTCATGGTGTCTCCTCCGATCCCACGAGGGCCTCGGCCGCCTCCGGGAGCAGCTCCCGCAGGCGCCTCAGCGCGGCGTGCGCCTGGCTCTTGACCGTGCCATTGCTGACCCCGAGGGTCTGCGCGATCTGGGTCTCGGACAGGTCGTCGTAATAGCGCAGGACCAGCACCGCCCGCTGCTTGTCGGTGAGCTCGGCCAGGGCCCGTCGCACGTCCAGCCCGGTCACGACCCGGCCGGGGTCCGGCGGCTCCGACCCACCCAGCGGTCGGGCGCCCTCGGCGACCTCACCGACCAGGACCTCTCGGCCGGTGCGGCGCCACCGGGAGACGTTGTCGTGGAACATGATCCGGCGCACGTAGGCGTCGGGACTCCCGTCGCTCACGCGCTCCCACCGCGCCGCCAGCTTGATCAGCGCGTCCTGCAGGAGGTCCTGGGCCGTGTGCGAGTCACCGGTGATCAACGTCGCCGAGCGCAGCAACGCGCTGCGCCGGGCGTTGACATAGGCGACAAAGGCCGCACCGGGATCGCTCATGACCACCTCCTACCCCTCCAACGCTGTCAGGACCCGCAATGGTTGGCGCCTGTCGGCATACTGCCTGATGGGTGTGACAGATAACCTGACCCTGGACAATCCCCAACAGCAAGGTGGGCAGCATGCCGGCAGTAGTCCTGGTTGGAGCCCAGTGGGGCGATGAGGGCAAGGGCAAGGCGACCGACCTGCTCGGCAGCAGCGTCGACTACGTCGTCAAGTTCAACGGCGGCAACAACGCCGGGCACACGGTCGTCATCGGTGACCAGAAATACGCCTTGCACCTGCTGCCCTCCGGCATCCTCAGCCCCGGTGTCGTCCCGGTCATCGCCAACGGCGTGGTCGTCGACATCAGCGTCCTGATCGAGGAACTGGACGGCCTCGAGGCCCGCGGCGTCGACACCTCCCGCCTGCGGATCAGCGCCAACGCGCACGTCATCCCGCCCTACAACCGCACGCTGGACAAGGTGACCGAGCGCTTCCTCGGCAGCCGCAAGCTCGGCACGACCGGCCGGGGGATCGGCCCGACCTATGCCGACAAGATGAACCGCGTCGGGATCCGGGTGCAGGACCTGTATGACGAGTCCATCCTCCGCCAGAAGGTCACCGCCGCGCTGGACACCAAGAACCAGCTGCTGCTCAAGATCTATAACCGGCGCGCCGTCGAGGTGGAGGAGGTCATGGAGGAACTGCTGCGGCACGCCGAGCGGATCCGCCCGATGGTCTGCGACACCGCGCTGGAGCTCAACGAGGCCCTCGATGCCGACAAGACCGTGCTCTTCGAGGCCGGCCAGGCGACCCTGCTGGATGTTGACCACGGCACCTACCCGTTCGTGACGTCGTCCAACGCGACCTCTGGTGGCGCCTGCACGGGATCTGGTGTGGCACCGACCCGGATCGACAGCGTGATCGGCATCCTCAAGGCCTACACGAGTCGGGTCGGGGAGGGGCCGTTCCCGACGGAGCTGCACGACGACATGGGCGAGTTCCTGCGCAAGACCGGCGCGGAGTACGGCACCACCACCGGGCGTCCGCGGCGCTGCGGGTGGGTCGACGCCGTCATGGGCCGCTATGCCCAGCGCATCAACGGCGTCACCGACTTCGTCATCACCAAGCTCGACATCCTCACCGGCCTGGAGAAGGTCCCGGTCTGTGTGGCCTATGACGTGCAGGGAGTGCGGCACGACTCGATGCCGGTCAACCAGTCCGACTTCCACCACGCAACGCCGATCTATGAGGAGCTGCCCGGCTGGTGGGAGGACATCAGCCACTGCCGCACCTTCGAGGAGCTGCCGGAGAACGCCAAGAACTATGTGCTGCGGCTCGAGGAGCTGATCGGTGCGCGAGTGTCGGCGATCGGCGTGGGTCCGGGCCGCGAGGAAACCATCCAGCGCTTCGACCTGCTGGGGCGCGACAGCTAGCCTGCCCCCTCACCGAGCACGCGGTGTGCTGCCCTGTGGCAACCGGTGTCGGTGCCTGGGTCTACCGTGCGAGAGATGGAGACACCAGCAGCACCGGCCGCTGATCGGCCGGTCTTCCCCGACGGCTATGGCATCCCCGAGACGGCGGAGGGCCAGCTCACCTGGTCCCAGGTCGAGCCTCGTCTCGTGGGGGCGAAGCACTACTGGCTCAACAGTGTTCGCCCCGACGGCACCCCGCACTCGGTGCCTCGCTGGGGCGTGTGGCTGGAGGGCCGGTTCTGGTATGACGGAGCCCCCACCACCCGTCATACCCGCAACGTCGAGCGGAACCCCGCAGTCACCCTGACGCTGGAGAGCGGCACCGAGGTGGTCATCATCGAGGGTGAGTCGGTCGCTAGCCGCGCCGATGCTGACGGACTCGGTGCACGCCTGGCCGAGGCCTTCGGCAAGTATCACGACCAGGACTACGCGCCCGGGCCCGACTCGTGGTCCGGAGAGGATGGTGGGGGCCTGCGCGTGATCACCCCGCGGCGGGCGATGGCCTGGTTTGACTTCCCCAAGGACTGCACCCGCTTCCGCTTCTGAGACGGGGAGCGCAACACGGTGTGCTCGGTCGCCTCGTGGGTCGCGCGGCGCTGGTCGATGGGTGGCGAGCAGGTGGTGGGTGATTGGGTGAGGGCATGCAGTTCATTGATGCCGCGACGGTCCGGAGCCTTCTCGAGCCGACGGCCCTCGTGGAAGGGCTGCGCGCAGCCTTCGCAGAGCCGGGCTCCGCGGTGGTGCCAGAGCGCGCGCACCACCGCATCGATGACGACCTCGACGCCACGCTGCTGGTCATGCCGGCCTGGCAACGTGGCCGCTGGCTCGGGGTCAAGGTCGTCGGCCACTTCCCCCACAACCGGGAGCAGGGGCTGCCGGGGCTCTATGGCTCCTACCTGCTCGGCAGTGCGAGCACCGGCCAGCCCGTCGCCGTGCTGGATGGCACCGAACTCACCCGGTGGCGCACCGCCGCTGCCAGTGCGTTGGCCGCCGACAGCCTGGCGCCCCGTGAGGTGCGTGAGCACCTGCTGATCGGCGCCGGCAACGTGGCCGCGGCCGTGCCCGCCTGCTACGCCACCGTCCGTGAGGTCGGTCTCACACGGGTCTGGAGCCGGACTCCGGCCGGGGCTGCGGACCTCGTGGACCGCCTCCGCGCTGACGGCCTCGACGCGGAGGTCGCCACGGACCTGCGTGAGGGCGTGCGACGTGCCGACGTGATCACCGCGGCCACGTCGGCGACCAGCCCGCTGGTGCTGGCCGAGGACGTCACCCCCGGCACGCACGTCGACCTGATCGGTGCCTTCACCCCCGCGATGGTCGAGGCCGACCCTGCTCTGGTGACCACCGCGAGCCTGTTCGTCGACGTCCCGGAGGCGCTGCACGAGGCCGGTGACCTGACCGGCCCGCTGCGTGACGGCACACTCCAGCAGTCTGACGTGCGAGCCACCCTGGCGGACCTGTGCACCGGGGCGCATCCCGGACGCGAGTCGACCGAAGAGGTGACGGTCTTCAAGTCCGTGGGGACGGCGCTGGAGGATCTGGTTGCGGCGGGGCTGGTCTGGGACGCGCACCGGGCAGCCGTCCGTGGCGAGACCGATGAGTGAACCCGGATTGCCTGAGCAGTTCCTCGCGCTGCTCGCAGAGGACCGGCCGGTCGCCGACTATGAGCAACTACGCCGGGCGGCGGCAGAGGTGGACAGCGACGCCGCCGACCGCGTCCACGCGCTGGCGCTGCGTGTGCGAGGCCTGCGTGAGCAGGACCGACGGCGCCGCCGAGATCGGTGGCGAGGCCTGGGCCGTCGACCTGTCGGACACGGCTGCGCTGGAGGGGCTGCGGCTGGAGTGTGACGTGCTGGTCAACAATGCGGGGATCCAGCGGGTGGCGCCGATCCACGAGTTCGTGCCGGAGGATTTCCGGTTGATCCAGCGGTTGATGTTGGAGGCGCCGTTCCTGTTGATCCGGGCGGCGTTGCCGCACATGTATGCCGGGGGGTGGGGTCGGATCATCAATGTCTCCTCGGCGCACGGGCTGCACGGCATCCCCGAGGACGAGGTCGTCGAGAAGATCATGCTGACCCGCTCAGCGGTCAAGCGGATGGGTGAGCCGGACGAGGTCGCGGCGCTCGCGGCGTTCTTGGTGTCGGACGATGCCGGCATGGTGACCGGGACCTCGCTCACGATGGACGGTGCCTGGACCGCCCAGTAGCCGCCCCGCCCGGGAGATCGGCGCTACCGTGGCAGGAATGAGCCAGCTACGTGTGCGACCAAAGCTCGTTGTCGAAGGTGCCGATCGTGCTATCGAGTTCTACGAGTCGGTGCTGGGTGCGAGCCTGACCAGCCGGTATGTGATGGGCGGCACCGTGGTCTTTGCTCAACTCGATCTGCCCAGCGGCGACGTCATCCAGCTGAAGGATCCCGATGATGTGGACCGGAGCCCCGCCGACGGTGGCTGCGGGCTCGTCATGGACATCATGTGTGCCGACCCCGACGCGCTCGTGGCAGCGGCGGTCGAGCGCGGCGCGGCGATGATCTTCGACGTGGACGACCAGCCCTATGGCGCGCGTCAGGGGCGCTTCCGGGATCCCTTCGGTCACCAGTGGATCGCCGGCACGGCGCTGACCAAGACCGATAAGGAGATCCAGCGCGCCCTCGAGGTGTGGGCCACGGACGGAGGCCAGCAGCCGTAGTGAACGCCACGCCGGGCGCTGTGGGATCGGGAAGCACTACCCCGCGCGCTCCGCTCGGTCGTGAGGGGGGGTGTCAGTCCACCCAGACGCGAGCGTTGCGGAACATCCGCAGCCACGGGCTGGCCTCGCCGATGGCGCCCGGGGTCCAGGACAGCTGGGCGTTGCGCTGCACCCGCTCGGGGTGCGGCATCATCGCCGTGAACCGTCCGTCCGCCGTGGTGACGGCGGTGAGCCCACCACGCGAGCCGTTGGGGTTGGCAGGGTAGACCTCGGTCGGGCGGCCGTGGTTGTCGACATAGCGCGCCGCGGCCAGGACCGCCGCCTCGTCGCCCTGGGCCGAGAAGTCCGCCCGTCCCTCGCCGTGGGCGACCGCGATCGGGATCCGGGAGCCTGCCATGCCGGAGAAGAAGATCGAGGGAGACTCGAGCACCTCCACCAGACTCAGCCGCGCTTCATACTGCTCGCTGCGGTTGCGGGTGAACCGTGGCCAGGCCTCGGCGCCGGGAATCAGGTCGGCCAGCGCGGCAAACATCTGGCAGCCGTTGCAGATCCCCAGCGCGAAGGTGTCCGATCGGGCGAAGAAGTCACCGAACGCCTGGGTCAGCGGCTCGTTGAACAGCACCGAGCGGGCCCAGCCCTCTCCGGCTCCGAGGGTGTCGCCATAGGAGAAGCCGCCACAGGCCACCAGCCCCACGGCGCGGGCGAGGTCGAACCGGCCGGTCTGCAGGTCGGTCATGTGCACGTCAAAGGTGTCGAACCCCGCCCGGTCGAAGGCGAAGGAGGTCTCGACGTGGGAGTTCACCCCCTGCTCACGCAGGATCGCCACAGCGGGTCGTGCCCCGAGGTTGAGATAGGGCGCACTGACATCCTCGACCGGGTCGAAGGTCGTCTCCACGTGCAGCCCGGGGTCATCCTCCGCACCGACCGCAGCGTGCTCCTCCTCGGCGCACTCCGGGTTGTCGCGCAGCGTGCTCAGGCGCCAGGAGACCTCGTCCCACGCCTGGGCGAGGTCCCGCAGCGGCTCGTCCAGGGCCGCGCCTCCGCCGCGCACCCGGACCTGCTGCTCGCGGGTGCTGTGACCCAGGAGATGGGTCACCTCGCCGAGGCCGTGCGCGGCGAGCACGGCGCGGGCCTGCTCGGCCCGGTCGGCGGGCACCCCGAGCACGACACCGAGCTCCTCGGTGAACAGGGCGGCCACACCATCCTCGCGCTGCGGCAGCTCGACGTCGACACCAACAGCTCCGGCAAAAGCCATCTCGCACAGGGTCGCCCACAGTCCGCCGTCCGAGCGGTCGTGATAGCTGGTGACCAGGTCGGTCTCGCGCAGCGCCGTCAGCGCAGACGCCAGGGAGAGCAGGGCCTGCGGGTCGTCCAGGTCGGGCACGGTGTCACCGAACTCGCCGCGCACCTGAGCCAGCATGGACCCGCCGAGCCGGTCGCGACCGGCCCCGAGATCGACCAGCAGCAGCGCCGAGTCGGGCAGGAGCTGCGGGGTGAGCGTGCCCGTCACGTCGGGCAGCGACGCAAACGCCGAGACCACCAGGGACACCGGCGAGATGACCTGCCGGTCGACGCCGTCGGCACCAGCCCAGGTGGTGCGCATGGACATCGAGTCCTTGCCGACCGGGACCGAGATCCCGAGCGCGGGGCACAACTCCATCGCGACCGCGTGCACCGTGTCATAGAGCGCGGCGTCCTCACCGGGGGTGCCTGCGGAGGCCATCCAGTTGCAGGACAGCTTCACGCCGCTGAGGGTCACCGGTGCGGCCAGCAGGTTGGTCAGCGCCTCACCGACCGCCATCCGCCCCGACGCCGGCCCGTCGACGGCCGCGAGCGGGGTGCGTTCGCCGCTGGCCATGGCCTGCCCGGCCAGCCCCACCAGATCCGAGAGAGTGACTGCCACGTCGGCGACCGGCACCTGCCACGGGCCAACCATCTGGTCCCGGTGGCTCAGCCCGCCCACCGTCCGGTCGCCGATGGTGATGAGGAAGCGCTTGGAGGCGACGGTGGGGTGGCGCAGGACGGCGTATGCCGTGTCTCTCAGGGCCGCCGGCGCCTCGAGGGGGCTCAGGTCGAGCTGGGGTGCTGAGCGGGTGAGCCGCTCGACGTCCCGGGTCATCTTCGGCGGCTTGCCGAGCAACACCTCCATCGGCATGTCCACCGCCTGCGTCTGCTGGTCACCCAGAGTCAGCTGGCCGTCGTCGCGCGCGACCCCCACCACGGCATACGGGCACCGCTCCCGCTCACAGAGCGTCGCGAAGTCCCCGAGGGACTTGGGCGCGATCGCCAGGACGTAGCGCTCCTGGCTCTCGTTGGACCAGATCTCCTTGGGTGCGAGACCGGACTCCTCCAGCGGGACCGCGGACAGGTCGAAGCGGGCGCCCAGACCCGCATCGTCGACCAGCTCGGGGAAGGCATTGCTCAACCCGCCGGCGCCGACGTCGTGGATCGCCAGGACGGGGTTGTCGGGGCCCAGCGCCGCGCAGTGGTTGATGACCTCCTGGGCGCGCCGCTCCATCTCGGGGTTGCCGCGCTGCACGGAGTCGAAGTCCAGTTCGGCGGCGTTGGCGCCGGAGGCCATCGAGCTGGCCGCACCACCGCCCATGCCGATGCGCATGCCCGGGCCCCCGATCTGCACCAGCAGGGTCCCGTCGGGGAAGCGGACCTTCTCGGTCTGGTCGGCACTGATCTGACCGAGACCTCCGGCGCTCATGACCGGCTTGTGATAGCCGCGGCGCACGCCGTCGACGGTCTGCTCATAGACGCGGAAGAAGCCACCGAGTGCCGGCCGACCGAACTCGTTGTTGAAGGCGGCGGCACCGATCGGGCCCTCGAGCATGATGTCCAACGGGGTGGCGAGGTGGTCGGGCGCGCCGTAGGAGTCGGCCTCCCACGGCTCGTCGGTGCCGGGCAGGTGCAGGTTGGAGACGATGAAACCGGTCAGTCCGGCCTTGGGGGCCGAGCCGCGACCCGTCGCCCCCTCGTCCCGGATCTCCCCGCCGGCGCCGGTGGCGGCACCGGCGAACGGCGAGATCGCGGTGGGGTGGTTGTGGGTCTCCACCTTCATCAGGACGTGGACTTCCTCGTCGCGGCCGGCATACCGGCTCGGGCCGATCGCCCCCCGCTCCGGCACCCACCGGGTGACCCGGCCCCCGGTCATGACCGAGGCGTTGTCCTTGTAGGCCACCACGGTCCCCTCGGGGTTGACCTCCTCGGTGTGTCGGATCATCCCGAAGAGGCTGCGCGGTTGGGGCTGGCCGTCGATGACGAAGTCCGCGTTGAAGATCTTGTGCCGGCAGTGCTCCGAGTTGGCCTGCGCAAACATCGTCAGCTCGACGTCGGTGGGGTTGCGGCCCATGCCGGTGAAGGCCTCGACCAGATAGTCGATCTCGTCCTCGGCCAGCGCCAATCCCCACGCCAGGTCGGCCTCCGCGAGGGCCGCGCGGCCCCGGCCCAGGACGTCGACGTGCTCCATCGGTGCGGCGTCCCGCTCGGCGAATAGCACGCCCAGTGCCTCGCTGGAGGGGAAGACCGACTCGGTCATCCGGTCGTGCAGCACCGCGGCGCAGGCGCCCCACTCTGCCTCGGTGAGGTCCGCTCCCTCCGTCGTGAGGGTGTAGGCCACGACCCGCTCCACCCGGTGCACGTCCAGGCCGCAGTTGCGCAGGATGTCGGTGGCCTTGCTGGCCCAGGGCGAGATGGTGCCCAGCCGGGGGCCGACCACGACGGTGCTCTGTCCGGCCGACTGCTCATCGCCGGTGGTGTCCGCTCCGGCCGCGACGCCGGGGGCCGCGACAGGCACGCCGTAGGTCAGCAGTGCGCCGAGCCGAGCACGCGTGACCTCGTCAGGTGCGGTGTCCGTCGCCACCTGGTGGGCGAACTGCGCGGTGACCGCGGTGACTCGGGGAGCGACCACCTGCAGGCGCCGCAGCAGTGCCGCTGCCCGGAAGTCGGAGAGGGCCGAGCCCCCGGGCACGGAAGTCAACACGTAGTCGTGCGTGGCCATGGACGTCGGTCTCCTCGGAGCAGGCGGTGCGGGCTGCGGGCTGGGTCGGGGGCCTTAGGCGGGGGTGGCGGGCACGAACGTCTGCCCGGTCAGGGTCTCGTAGGCCTCGATGTAGCGGGCCCGGGTCAGCTCGATGACGTCCTGTGGCAGCGGCGGGGGAGCCTGGCCCGAGGAGCGGTCCCACCCGCTGGTCGCGGAGAGCAGCCAGTCTCGCAGCACCTGCTTGTCGTAGGAGGTCTGCACGCGGCCCGGTGCCCACTCCGAGGCCCGCCAGAAGCGACTGCTGTCGGGCGTGAGCACCTCGTCGGCCAGGACCACCTGCACCTCGTCGGGATCGACTGTGGTCCAGTCGATCTCGTCGTCCACGGAGGTGAGGCCGAGGGAGAGGGGGTCCACGCCATACTCCACCTTGGTGTCGGCGATCAGGATGCCGCGCTCCGCCGCGATCTGGTTGCCGCGAGCGAGGATGCCGAGAGTCAGGTCGCGCACGCGGCTCGCCAGGGCGGTGCCCAGCTCGTCCTCGACGTCCTCGAAGGTCATCGGCTCGTCGTGCTGTCCGGCCGGCGCCTTGGTGGTGGGGGTGAAGATCGGTTCGGGCAGCGCGGAGCCGTCGACGAGGCCCTCGGGGAGGGCCGCCCCGCTGACGGTGCCGGTCGCCTGGTACTCGCTGAGCCCACCACCGGTGAGATAGGCGCGGGCGATGCACTCCACCGGAAGCATCCGCAGTCGACGCACGGTGAGCGCCCGGCCGGCGACCTGCAGAGGCACCGCGGCGTCGATGACGTGGTGGGGCAGGAGGTCGGCGAGCTGGTCGAACCACCACGTCGAGAGCTGGGTCAGGACCGCGCCCTTGTCGGGGATGGGGGTATCGATGATGTGGTCGAAGGCCGAGATGCGGTCGGAGGCAACCAGCAGGAGCCGGGACTCATCGACGAGGCCGGTGCCGGGGTCGATAGGGGCGAACAGCTCGCGGACCTTGCCGGAGTAGACCGGCATGTAGCCAGGCAGCTCACCCGGCAGGCCATCGGTGGTTTCCTGCTCGCTCACTGCCTCACCATTTTCCGAGTGGTTTTGCTGCCGGTTCCCGCATTTTCTGAATGGTTTTGTTGATTCATCCCAGGACGGCTCCCTCGGCGGCGCGCTGGGCGATGTCCGTGCGGTGCTGCCCGCCGACCAGGTGGATCGCTGCCACCCCGGCGTAGGCGTGGCCCCGGGCGCTGACCAGGTCGGGGCCGGTGCCGACGACCGAGAGCACCCGCCCGCCGGCGGCGATCACGCCCTCGGGTGAGGCGGCGGTCCCGGCGTGCAGCACCTGCACGTGTTCAAGGGCGCCGCACTCCGCCAGGCCGGCGATGGCCGCGCCGGTCACGGGGGCGTGTGGGTAGCCCTCGCACGCGACCACCACGGCGACGGCTGCCTGAGCGTGCCAGGACAGCTCGGGCAGCTCCGCGAGGTGACCTGTGGCGGCCGCCTCCAGCAGCTGTCCGAGCGGGGTGCGCAGTCGGGCCAGCACCACCTGGGTCTCCGGGTCGCCGAACCGGGCGTTGAACTCCACGACCCGCAGGCCGCGTGCGGTCACGGCCAGTCCGACATACAGGACGCCGGCGAACGGGGTGCCGCGGCGACGCATCTCGTCGATCGTCGGCTGGGCGATGCGGGTGAGAACCTCCTCCTCCAGCCCCTCCGGTGCCCACGGGAGAGGGCTGTAGGCCCCCATGCCTCCGGTGTTGGGTCCGGTGTCCCCGTCCCCGATCCGTTTGAAGTCCTGGGCCGGGACCAAGGCCCGCACCTCCGTGCCGTCGCTGATGCAGAACAGCGAGATCTCCGGGCCGTCAAGGAACTCCTCGATCACGACCCGGCCGTCGGGCTTGGCCAGGCAGGCGAGGGCGTGGGCGACGGCCTCGGTGTGGTCCTCGGTGACCACGACCCCCTTGCCGGCGGCGAGACCGTCGTCCTTGACGACATACGGAGCGCCGGTGGAGTCGAGGGCGGCGATGACCTCGTCCTCGGTGGTGCACACGTGAGCCAGGGCGGTCGGCACGCCGGCGGCGGCCATCACCTCCTTGGCAAAGGCCTTGCTTCCCTCCAGTGCGGCGGCCGCGGCGCTGGGGCCGAAGCAGGTGATGCCACGGGCCCGGACCGCGTCGGCGACCCCGGCGACGAGCGGAGCCTCTGGGCCCACGATGACAAGGTCGGCGCCGACGTCCTCGGCGAGCTTCGACATGGCGGCCGGGTCGGTGATCGGGCCACAGTCCGGCAGGCACTGGGCCACCAGATCGATGCCTGGGTTGCCCGGCGCGGCCAGGACGGCGTCCACGGTCGGGTCGGCGGCCAGGGAGCGGACGATGGCGTGCTCGCGCGCGCCGGAGCCAATGACGAGAACCCTCACGTGACGACACTAAGCCAGCGGGACGTCTGGCCGGGCCTCGGCCGGACAAATCGTCGGGGGGCTGGTGGCCCGAGTCTCCTCGAATGTGCCCGTTGGCACCCGACGAAACCCCTCCAAAATGCGGGACGGGCCGACGAAACCCCTCCAAAAATGGGTGGCCCAGACAAAGCCGTGGTCCACCTGGGAGGCAGGGGGGGGTCATCTCCCAGGTGGACCACGCAGCGGAGCAGGGTCTGACTGTCTCGGGGGGAAACAGTCGACGCGCACATCCCCACTTCCGGCTAGGCCGGTGACTCCACTGTGACACGAGATCTGACAGATGTCACGCGCAGGTGTGGCGGTTTATAGTCAATGGCGGCAATCCGACACTGGCAGCTGATCGGCGGCGAGGCACATGGACAGGTTCGACGACCTCACAGACCCCCAGCACGAGGAGTTCCTGTCCTCGCTCTACCTGACCATGCTGCGTCTGGGGCAGCCCACTCGGCGGGCGCTGGTCGAGGCCGGCCTGCACCCCGACGACGTGACCCGGGCCGCGACCTTCTTGGAGGGGCGCGGCTTGATCACCCGGCAGAGCGAGGGCACCTGGAATATCGTCCCGCCGGAGACGGCCATGCCCCGGAGGGCGGCCGAACTGGAGGCCCGGGCCCGGTCTGTGCGCAGCACCGCCGACGAGCTCAGCGCGCTCTGGCGGGCTTCGCGCAGTGACAGCGCGGAGCCGGACCTCCGAGGGGTGGAGATGTTGGGGTCGGTCGACCAGGTGGTCCTGGCGGCATACTCCCTGGCGGCCACCGCCGAGCACCGCATCAGGGGTTTCCTGGACGAGTCGCCGGCCGCGCTGCGACTGTTGCTCGAGGAGAGCCGACCGGTCTCCCCGGCCGCCGTGACCTCCTCGGACGTCAGGCTCATCGTCGACGTCTCACTCTTTGCTCACGACGGCGTCCTGAGCCGGTTGGAGGCGCTGGTCAATGCCGGGCAGCGGGTGGTCGTCGCCGACGGGCTGCCGTTCAGCGGGCTCATCGTCGATGACGCCGCTGCCCTGGTCGACCTGTCTCGGCACGACCCGAGCGCCGACGGCTCCTTCGTCGTCCGGCGACGCAACCCCACCAGGGCGCTCTCGGCGCTGTTCGAGATCGCCTTTGAGCTCGCCACCCCGTTGGGGCCGACCCGTGCGCGCGCCGAGGGAGCGACCGACGAGCCGCCGCTGGAGACACGGGACCGGCGCATCCTCAACCTGCTGGCCACCGGCGCGACGGACCAGCAGATCGCCCGGCAGATCGGGGTGTCCACGCGGACCGTGGAGCGTCGGGTCGCTGCCTTGATGCGCACCCTCGCGGCAGCGACCCGGTTCCAGGCCGGGGTGCAGGCCGCCCGGCGCGGTTGGATCTAGTCGCCGCCCTCCGTGGGCCAGGACTCGCGCGTGCAGTGAGCGCCCAGCCCGAGGCCGGGACCAGTGCAGGAGGCGGGTAGGCTTGTTCGACCCAAGACGGAGAACAACCCGTGACCACGCCGTCGGGTGGAGGGGATGGAACCACAGGTGAGCGAAGCCACCGAGGACGTTGTCGCACGTGAGATCGCCGTCGAGCAGGCGCACGTCGACCGGGTCTACACCGAGCTGGCCAAGGCCGTCGACCGTGCCCAGCTGGTGCATGCCGAGGGCATGTCGCGGGGACAGACCGACCGTCGTGGCACTGGCGACCCCCGGGAGGAGGAGCTCGCCGGTCTGTTCGAGCGCGATGCCCTGGTCTATTCGGCGTCCCGGCGCACCGCCTCCCTGCAGAACCAGCATGAGGGCCTGGTCTTCGGGCGACTCGACCTGGACCACGCCGACACCGGCGAGCAGGCTGACCGCGAGATCCGGTATATCGGCCGGCTCGGGGTCCGTGACGACGAGTACGACCCGCTGGTGATCGACTGGCGCGCGCCGGCCGCGGCGCCGTTCTATCGGGCCACGCCCGTCGAGCCCCATGGCGTGGTGCGTCGCCGGGTGCTGCGCTCGCAGAGCGAACTGGTGGTCGGGATCGAGGACGACCTGATGGTCGCCGATCCGCCGCCGGATCTCGTCGTGGTCGGCGACGGTGCCCTGATCGCGGCCCTGTCCCGCACGCGTGGGCAGCGGATGCGGGACATCGTCGCCACCATCCAGCAGCACCAGGATGAGGCCATCCGGGCGGACGTGCGCGGGGTCACCGAGATCACGGGCGGTCCCGGCACCGGCAAGACGGTGGTGGCGCTGCACCGCGCCGCCTACCTGCTCTACTCCGACCGCCGTCGCTTCGAGTCCGGTGGTGTCCTGGTCGTCGGGCCCTCCGCCGCCTACACGGCATACATCGAGCGGGTCCTGCCCGGGCTGGGCGAGGACTCGGTGGTCCTGCGCTCGATGGGCGATCTGGTCGGGGGCATCACGGCCACCCGGGTGGACTCCCCGGAGACCGCCGCGGTCAAGGGCGGGCTGCGGATGCGGCAGGTGCTCAACCGGCTCGTGCGCGAGCCGATCCCCGACGCCCCGGACCTGCTCCGGGTGTTCGTGGCCGGACAGGCGATCCGTCTCGAGGCGGCCGATCTGAATCGCGTGCGTCGGACCGTGCTGCGCCACCACCAGCGCAACAACTCCTTCGATGTCGCGGTCCGGGAGCTGGCCGAGGCCGCCTGGGCCTCGGTCCGCGAGGGTGACCGCGAGCAGTTCCTGGACAAGTTCATCGACTCCACCGATGTCGAGACGTTCGCGCGCCAGTGGTGGCGTCCGGTCGACCCCCGCGAGGTGCTGCTGTGGCTGGCCGAGCCGCAGTTCGCCGCGCGGGTGGTCGGCAGCGCCTTCGACGGCGAGCACGAGGCAGCGGCTGAGACCCTGTCGGCGTCGCTGCGCACAGCCCTGCACACCGGCACCTGGAGCGTCGCCGACGTCGCCCTCGTCGACGAGCTGGCCGCCAAGCTGGGACAGATGGTCGACCTGCCCTCGGAGGAGCGGGGCTTCTATGAGATCGAGGAGCTGGACAACGCCGCGCAGTACGGCACGTCCGCGCTGCGGGTGGGGGTGGACGGCGACGAGCCGGTCTCCCTCGCGGTCTCTGACGGGTCGGGAGAGCGCATCTCGCACGATCCCCAGGAGCGGCTGATGGCCGGTCGGGTCACCGCGGCCGACGACTACGCGCACGTGCTCGTCGACGAGGCGCAGGACCTGTCACCGATGCAGTGGCGGATGCTGGGCCGCCGGGGGCGCTGGGCGTCCTGGACCGTCGTCGGCGATGCCGCGCAGAGCTCCTGGCCCGACCCGGAGGAGTCGCTGACCGCCCGTGAGGAGGCCTTCGGCAGCACGGTGCGACGCGGCTTCCACATGCAGACCAACTACCGCAACGCGCGGGAGATCTTTGAGTATGCCGAGCGCCTGATCCGCAGGTATGTCCCGGATGCCGACATCCCGGAAGCGGTGCGCGAGACCGGGGTCGATCCGGTGGAGATCACCGTCGACGCTGACGCCGAGGCCATCTCGGGCGCCGTTGCCGAGGCACTGGCGGGCCTGTCCGATCAGGTCGCGGGCTCGGTGGCCGTGATCGCTCCGCGCAAGTGGCAGCCCGAGCTGTCCAGGGTGGTGGGCCGCCACGACGGCCGGGTCGCCCTGATCGACCCGCTGTCCTCCAAGGGCCTGGAGTGGGACGCCACCGTGGTGGTCGATCCGGACGAGATTATCGCGGAGTCCCCGGGTGGCCCCCGCGTGCTGTATGTCGTGCTCACCCGTGCCGCGCACCGGATGACTGTGCTGCAGGTCCGGTGACTGACCTGTGGAGGAGCCGCGGGCAGTGACGGTCCGGGCCGTTAGGGTCACTGCGTGAGCACCGCGCTGTATCGCCGCTATCGACCGGAGACCTTCGCCGACGTCATCGGGCAGGAGCATGTCACCGAGCCGCTGATGCAGGCGCTGCGGTCGGGACGGGTCAACCACGCCTACCTCTTCAGCGGACCGCGCGGCTGTGGCAAGACCACCAGTGCCCGCATCCTGGCGCGCTGTCTCAACTGTGAGCAGGGGCCGACACCTGAGCCGTGCGGGACCTGCGAGTCGTGCGTGGCCCTCGCCCGTGGTGGTCCTGGCGCGGTCGACGTGATCGAGATCGATGCGGCCAGTCACGGTGGCGTCGATGACGCCCGTGACCTGCGCGAGCGGGCAGCCTTCGGTCCGGCACAGTCGCGTTACAAGGTCTACATCATCGACGAGGCGCACATGGTGACCTCGCACGGCTTCAACGCCCTGCTCAAGGTGGTGGAGGAGCCTCCGGAGCACGTGAAGTTCATCTTCGCCACGACCGAGCCCGACAAGGTGCTGTCCACGATCCGTTCCCGCACCCACCACTACCCGTTCCACCTGGTCCCTCCGCAGCGGCTCACCGGCTATCTGGAGCAGCTGAGCGACGCCGAGGGCGTGAGCCTGGAGCCGGGGGTGCTCTCCTTCGTCACCCGCGCCGGGGGTGGCTCGGTGCGTGACTCGCTCTCGGTCCTGGACCAGCTGATCGCCGGTGCCGGCGAGGGTGGGGTCACCTATGAGCGCGCTGCCGCACTGCTCGGGTTCACCGACGTCGAGCTGCTCGACTCGGTGGTCGATGCCGTGGGTGCGCAGGATGCCGCCGCGGTCTTTCGCCAGGTCGACCGGGTCATGGAGTCTGGCCACGATCCGCGCCGGTTCGTGGAGGACCTGCTGGAGCGCTATCGCGATCTCATCGTCATCGCCGCGGTCGGGGAGCGCGCGGGCGGGCTGCTGCGGGGCATGCCCGAGGACCAGGTCGAGCGGCTGCGCCAGCAGGCCTCCGTCTCCGGCCCCGGGACCCTGACGCGCTGCGCCGACGTCATCGCCAAGGGGCTGTCGGAGATGACCGGCGCGGTCTCCTACCGGCTGCACCTGGAGCTCATCTGCGCCCGGCTGCTGCTTCCCGCTGCCGCGGGGGAGGAGGGATATGCCGCCAGGCTGGACCGCATCGAGCGTCGCCTCGCAGCGGGTCCCCAGCCTGAGCTGGCAACACCACAGCCTGTTCCGTCGGCTCAGTTGCGACCCGCCTCCGAGCGGGTTGCTTCTGAGCCTGTTGCTTCTGAGCCCGTTGCCCCCGAGCCTGTTGCTTCTCAGCCGGCTGCCCGCCAGCCGGTTACGGCTAGGCCGGTTTCTCGCCAGCCGGTTTCCCCCGAGCCAGTGGCCGCAGCACCGACGCCAGCCGAAGCACCAACGCAGGGCGCGACCCCCACGACCCCGCCAGCCAGTTACGCCCAGGCGCCTGGCCCACAGTCCCGGCCGCCCGCCCCTCAGGCCCCGGCGCCCGGCCCTGCGTCCGGTGGCACCCCTGGGTCGCTCGACACGGATGCGGTCCGCCGCTCGTGGCCCGAGGTGCTCGACAAGGTCAAGGAGATCCGCAGGGTGACCTGGACCCTGGTCTCGGTCAACAGCACCGTCCTGGACTATGACGGCACCAGGGTCCTGCTCGGGCTGAGCAGCGAAGGGCTGGCCGGCGCCTTCAACCAGGGTGTGCACGCCGAGGTCGTGCGCCAGGGTCTCATCGAGGCGATCGGACTCGACGCCCGGGTGGAGGGCACTGCGGCCCCGGGTGGTGGCGGCACCTTCCCAGCGGGTGGGACACCACCCCCGAGCCCGCCGGCACCCGGTGGCTCCGAGCCTCCCCCTGTCGCGGGAGGCAGGGACCGTCCAGTTGCTGATCCCCCGGCCCGAGCGCCGCGGAGCAACTGGGCGTGAGTGCCCGGCCGCCGCGCAGTCCGGGCCCGAGCGGCGGCGCACCGCCGGCTCAGGAGTGGGCCCAGTCTGCCCGTGAGGCGCCACCGGCCTGGGCGACCGAGCCGCCGCAGGCGTCCCAGGCCTCGCAGACACCCCAGGCCTCGCAGACACCCCAGCACCCGGCGACCCCGCCCGTCGCGCACGTGGCGGAGCCACCTCAGGACTCCGTCTCGGGGCGGCCGGATCCCACCGCGGGAGGGAGGTCTCACGGTGGCACCGGGCGAGGGATCGGCGGTGCAGGGGAGTCGTCCCCGGCCGCACGGCCTACGCAGTCCGGCGGGGAGGAGCAGCAGCCCGCGTCAGCCCCCGGCGGTGACCTCCCCCGCGAGGACGACGAGGACCTGGAGAGTTCCGGCGCCGTGGGCCTGCCCGTGATCGAGAGCGTCCTCGGCGGTACCGTGATCTCTATCGACGACGACCCGACTCACTGACCCCTGGGTCGCCCGCACCGCAGGAGGTTGTGCATGCTCTATCGCGCGTTGCGTGTCGTGGTCCGACCGACTGCGCTGGCGATCTATCGACCAGATGTCATCGGGACCGAGAACGTTCCCGCAGAGGGCGGGGTCATCCTGGCCAGCAACCACCTGTCGTTCGCCGACAGCCTCGTGATCCCGCTGACCGCTCCGCGGCAGGTCTCGTTCCTGGCCAAGGACGACTACTGGACAGGCACCGGGGTCAGGGGGGTGGTCAGCCGCAACTTCTTCACCGCCATCGGCAGCATCCCGGTCGACCGGGACGATCCGCGCGCCGCCCAGACCTCTCTTGACCTTGCTCTGGAGCACCTGCGTGGCGGTGGTGCCTTCGGGATCTATCCCGAGGGCACCCGATCCCGGGACGGTCAGCTCTATCGCGGCCGCACGGGTGTCGCCTGGCTGGCGCTGACCGCCGGCTGCCCTGTGGTGCCGGTCGCGCTCACCGGCACGGACAAGCTGCAGCCGGTGGGGTCGCGTCTCCCCAAGGTCGTCAAGTTCCGGGTCGAGTTCGGCACACCGATCGACTTCACCGGTCGTTTCGACGATGTCCCGGCCGGTCGGGCCCGGCGGGAGGCGACCGACGAGATCATGGCCGCCATCCGCGCGATGTCCGGGCAGCAGCTCGCCGGACGCTACAACGAGCGCACTCCCGAGATGCCCGCATGACGGGCGCACCCGGGAACGGCGCCGACCCGACAGCTCCACCGGTCGTCCTCTTCGACTTCGACGGCACCCTCGCGGACACCATCCCGCTGATCGTCGCTTCCTTCCGGCACACGGTGGCCGAGGTGGTCGGACACGAGGTGACCGACGTCGAGGCACGCTCGTGGATCGGCCATACCCTCATCGACACCTTCGGCCAGCGCTACCCGGCGCGGGCCGACGAGCTGGTGACGGCCTACCGCGCCTGGAACCTGGCGCACCACGACGAGCTGATCCGTCCGGTCGATGGGATCCCCGAGGTGCTGGACGGCCTGCTGGCCGCGGGGTCCAGGATCGGTGTCGTCTCCTCCAAGAGCGTGCACACGGTGCGACGAGGGCTGGACGCGGTGGGTCTGGCGCACGACTTTGAGGTCCTGGTCGGCCTGGAGTCCACCACCGTGCACAAGCCGCACGCCGAGCCGTTGCTGCACGCGGCCCACACCCTCGCCGTCGAGCCGAGTGACTGCGTCTATGTCGGCGACGCCGTGGTGGATATCCGCGCGGCCCAGGCGGCCGGGATGCGTGGGATCGCTGTCACCTGGGGCGCGGGCACCGTCGCCGAGCTGCGGGACGCGGGCGCGGTGGACGTTGTCGACACCGCGGGTGAGCTGCTCGGCATACTCCTGCGGAGTGCCTGACCAGATTCTCAGCCGGAGCGCCTAGAGTCAGGACCACTGTGTATGAAGGTGTGGTCCAAGACCTGATCGACGAGCTCGGCCGACTTCCCGGCATCGGGCCCAAGAGCGCGCAACGCATCGCCTTTCACCTGCTCGCGGCCGACCCGGACGATGTCACCCGGCTCGTCGCCGCCCTGACCGAGGTGAAGGACAAGGTGCGCTTCTGCGAGCTCTGCGGCAATGTCGCCGAGTCCGAGCGCTGCCGCATCTGCGCCGACCCGCGCCGCGACCAGGCGCTGATCTGCGTCGTCGAGGAGCCCAAGGACGTCGTGGCGATCGAGCGCACCCGTGAGTTCCGGGGGCTCTATCACGTGTTGGGTGGGGCGATCAGCCCGATCGACGGGATCGGCCCCAACGACCTGCGGATCCGTGAGCTGATGACGCGGCTGGCCGATGGCCGGGTCACCGAGGTGATCCTGGCCACCGACCCCAACCTCGAGGGCGAGGCCACCGCGGCCTATCTCGCCCGGATGCTCGGGACGCTGGGCCTGCAGGTCAGTCGGCTCGCCTCCGGTCTGCCCGTCGGCGGCGACCTGGAGTATGCCGACGAAGTCACCCTGGGCAGGGCGTTCGAAGGGCGTAGGCTGATCGAAGCGTGACCGCCAGGGTCGCACCAGGGGAGGCAGCATGAGTGAGACGTTGGACGGGGAGCTGGCTGACCTCGCGGCAGAGACCTCGCGGGAGTCGGCGACCTTCCTGGTGGCACTGGGTGAACTTGCCGCCGGCGGGAAGCCCGACACGGCGCTGCCGCTGCTGCTCCTGGCCTGCACCCAGCTGCAGTCGGTGGGCGCACGCCTGGGTGCCATGGTGGACGTTGTGCCGCATGAGCAGTTTGAGACCGACCTGGGCCCGGACGCCAACGTCGAGGGCATCCGCAACGGGCTGCACGACCTGCTCGCCGGGGTGGATGAGTATGTCGACGTCGAGGACCCGGTGCTCTCGGGAGAAGTGGTCCACGGCATGGTCTCCGACGACCTCGCCCAGGTCGCGGCCGACCTCACCCACGGGCTGCGTCACCACGGGGAAGGGCGCCCGCAGGAGGCACTCTGGTGGTGGCAGTTCAGTTATCTGTCGACCTGGGGTGAGCGCCTGGCCGCCGCCACCAGGGTGCTGCACAGCCTGCTGGCACACGTCCGCCTCGACGCGGACGAGGAGATGGTCATGGAGGCCGAGATGGCCGCGCTGCACGCCGACCCGGAGCCCGACCCGGCCTGACCCGCCACACCCCGACCCTTCCAGCCACACCCCGACCCTTCCAACTCGACCGTCCCAGCCACACCACGACCTGCCCAGCAAAGCGAGAGCAGTGCTCTTGCGCATTCGCCAGCCACTCGTCATACTCATTGTGAGAGCAGTGCTCACAGAACTGGAGGAGTGATTATGGGCAAGCACGTCATTGTCGGGGCGGGACCGGTGGGCAGCGCGCTCGCGCGGCTGCTCGTGGACCGTGGGGAGACGGTGCGGATCATCACGCGCAGCGGCTCGGGCATCGAGGGCGCCGAACGTGTCCGCGCGGACGCCGCGGAGGCAGAGAAGGTGATCGCGCTGAGCCGCGGAGCCGAGGCGATCTACAACTGCGTCAACCCGGCCTACCACCGGTGGGCGCAGGAGTGGCCGCCGATCGCGCAGGGCCTCTTGCGTGCTGCCGAGGAGCATGGTGCGGTGCTCGCCACGACCAGCAACCTCTATGGCTATGGCAGGGTCTCAGCGCCGATGACGGAGGCGACGCCGCTGCGACCGAATGGCACCAAGGGCGAGGTCCGCGCGCAGATGTGGCAGGACGCGCTGGCGGCCCACGAGGCGGGCCGGCTGCGCGCCTTTGAGGTGCGCGGCAGCGACTATCTCGGGGGCAGTTCACTGCTGGGCATGATGACCCCGACCCTGGCGAAGGGCAGGACTGCCCTGGCGCCCGCCCCGTTGGACGTGCCGCGCAGCTGGACCGATGTGCGCGACGTCGCGCAGCTGCTGGCGACCGGGGCGGGCGACGAGCGGGCGTGGGGTCGGGCCTGGCATGTCCCTACGGGTGAGCCGGTGACACTGCGTCACCTGACGGGGCTGGCCGCAGAGCAGCTGGGGGTGCCGCACCGGGTCCGTCAGGTGCCGTGGTCGGTGCTCTGGGCCGGTGGTCTGGTGGTGCCGACGTTGCGCGAGCTGCGGGAGACCAGGCACCAGTTCACCGCTCCCTTCCTGCTGGACTCCACGGCGGCACAGGAGACCTTCGGTCTGCACCCCACGAAGGTGGTGGACTCGGTCGCCTACGACCTCGTGCAGTCCGGGCTACGCAGACCCCAGCTCGCCAGGTCGTGAGCCTCAGGCGTCGGCGGACACGGGATGCTCGTGCTTGCGTGCCTCCAGGAAGGCGCGCGTCAGCAGGCCCGCGGTGAGCACCACTCCCGCGACCGTGGTCCACAGTCCGCTCGCGATGAAGATCAGGACCATCGCCACCAGGGTCGGGACCAGATAGATGAAGGCCTGGACGACATAGCCGCCGAAGGTGGGCATCCGCACGCCGGCGCTGTCGGCCACGGCCTTGACCATGAAGTTGGGGCCGTTGCCGATGTAGGTGATGGCGCCGCAGAAGACCGCACCCAGGCTGATCGCGACAAGGTAGGGCTCATAGATGCCCGTGTCGGCCACGGTGGGGTCCCCGCCGAGGGCGCCAGCCATCTCGAAGAAGGTGACGTAGGTCGGGGCATTGTCCAGGACCGCGGAGAGTCCGCCGGTGAAGATGAAGAAGGTGACCTCGTTGAGCGGCAACTGCGGTGCCAACTGCGAGAGGTACTTCAGCGCCGGGATCATCGTCAGGAAGATCCCGACGAAGATGGCCGCGACCTCCAGGATCGGGCCCCAGGTGAACTTGTTGTCCACGAAGCGAGCCACCTTGTCCCCGGTGAGGTAGGACACCGCAGCGATGCCAAGCATGACGATCTCGCGCAGCGGGATCCAGTCCAGGAAGCCCGCGGTGCCCTCCTCGATGGTGTGAATGTTGATCGAGGGAGCCAGCGCGACGGCACCCACGATGACGCCGAGGTAGAGAAAGTTCAACTTGCCCTTGACACCGAGAGCGCTGGCCGTGCTCTTGTCGATCTGCAGGGCCTCCGGGTCCTCCTTGGCATAGAACTTGCGGTCCAGGGCGTAGTAGGTCACCAGTAACAGCAGGTTCACAAACAGCCACATCGGGAAGAGCCCGAAGGTCCAGGTGAAGGGCACCCCACGAAGCATGCCCAGGAAGAGCGGCGGGTCGCCCAGAGGCGTCAGCAAGCCACCACAGTTGGCCACGATGAAGATCGTGAAGACGACCGTGTGGACCCGGAACTTGCGCTCGTGGTTGGTGTTGAGCAGCGGCCGGATGAGCAGCATCGCCGCGCCGGTCGTGCCGATGAAGGAGGCGATCAGCCCACCGAACGCCAGGAAGAGAGTGTTGTTGCGTGGGGTGGCCTCGATGTCACCCTTGAGAAAGATGCCACCGGAGACGATGAACAGTGCCAAGAGCAGGGCGATGAACTGGCCGTACTCGATGACGGCGTGCACGACCGCCGAGGTATCGCCACCGACGATGAACCACAGGGCGACCGGCACACCGAGCACGAGGGCGACCAGCAACTGGACCCGTTGCTTCTCCCACGCCTCGGCCGTGGCGGGGATAAGCGGCGCCAAGGCGATCGTCAGCAGCATGGCCACGAACGGCAGGATGCTCCACCACTGGACTTCCATGTCACTCCGATTCCGAGGTTCGGGTTCAGGACACTGTAGTGACCCGACCGTCGAGCCTGCGCGTCGCCCGGTGTTTGGCCGTGCCACTGGGCGAGGTCGACGTGGACCGGGGTCCTGATCGGGACCGTCCCAGGGATGACCTGACACCGACCCAGGATGGTGCTGCGCGGGCGCCTGCCTCACCTACGCTGCATCTCAGTGGCCGCCCGTCACATCCTGACCTAGGAGAAGTGCATGCACCGCCTGCCGACCCGAGCCTCGTGGTGGATGACCGCCGCGAGCTTCGCGTGGGTGTGGGGGCTGCTGTCAGTGGCCTGGCCGCACCGTGAGCTGGTGTGTGTCGGACTGGCCGCAGTGTTCGGGGTGACCACCTGGATCGCGACGCGATGGCCCTGGCCCGGGGTGGTGCTCACCTCTGGGGCGCTCGTGGTGCTGGGGTTGCTGGGGATCGGCACCGAGGACCCAGCACCGCTGGGGCCGCTGTTCATCGTGCTCGTCATGGTCGGCTACCTGGTGCCGCCACCCTGGAGCGTCCTGGCGGTCCCGGCCCTGGGCGCAGCGACGGCCATCCCGGCCCGGTGGGACGCCCAGGACATCATCTTCGGTGGGCTGCTCCTGCTTCTCCCCTGGTGGTTCGGCGCCCGTGTCCGGGCGCGAGACGCCCGCCGTCAGCAGGCAGCCGCGGACGCACTCCGGCTGGCCAACCTCGACCCAGAGGTGCAGGGCCGTCAGGCCGCCGCAGCAGAGCGTGACGAGGTGGCGGCGTCGGCCTTCGAGGTCATCGGACGCGCGGTCGGACAGATGAGAGTGTCAGCAGCTGCCGCGCGCGCCTCCCTCGATGCCGCGACCATCACTGCGATCCACCGCAAGGGTGAGGAGGCCACTCAGCGGCTCCGAGCACTGCTGGTCCTGTTGCGTGAGGAACCCTCCGACGGGCCGGACCGACCAGCTCTCCCGGTCCCCGCCGAGGGACCACCGGCCACTGCGGCCGACGAGCAGACCTGGCGACAGACACTGCTCAACGGGTGGCCGGCGCTGCTCGTCCTGGTTGACGTCTTCGCGACACCGTTCGTGATGTCGGCACTGGAAGGGACTGTGGCGCCAGCCCTACCCAGCGCCGCCTTCCTCGTGCTGGTCGTGGCTCCGCTGATGGTGGCGGTCGTGCTGCGGGACCGGTTCCCGGAGGTGGTGCCCTGGATGGCTGCGGCAGTGCTGATCCTGGGTGCCCTCGTCGAACCCGCGGAGCTGGGACGGGACGGCGTCTGGCTGATGGTCGTGGTGATCGCCCTGGCCTGGTCCGCCGGGCACACCGGCACACGGCTGGCGCTCGCGGCCTGGTTCGCCTTCACGATGACAGTCGGCTTTCTCGTCTTCATCGACACTCCCTACTACCTGCCGATCTATCTGGCGATGGGTGCTCTGCCGTTCGGAGCAGGGGCCGTCTGGTCCGGACACCACGCGGAGGAGGCTGCCCACCTGGGACTGGCCCAGCTCCGGCAGCAGGAGATCGAGGCGGCCGAGCGGGCGGCGGTGTCCCGGGAGCGTCTGGGCCTGGCGCGTGACCTGCACGATGCGGCGAGCCACGCCGTCGGGACGATGATGATGCAGGCGAACGCGGCCAAGGTGTTGCGAGAGCGTGACCCGCAGGGCGCACGAGCCGCTTTGGACGCCATCGTCGACATCGCTCGCGAGGCAGGCACCGAGCTGCGGGACATCCGGTCTGCGGGGGACCGCGCGATCTATGGCACGGGACCGGGCCACCTGCCCGCTACTACAGCGGGGACGTCCCCGGCATACGGCACGGCAGGGGAGGAAGAACGCGCCCACTCTCGCAGCACAGGGGACATCTCCGAGGCGATTGCCCCCCTGGTGACTGCTGCTCGTCGTGCCGGAGCCACGGTCAGCACCTCGCTCGATCTGCGCACCCAGCCCGCACCGGAGGACGTCGTGCTGCTGCTGCGAGTGGTCCGTGAGGGCCTGGCCAACGCGGCCAGGCACGCCCCTGGGAGCGACATCGTGGTGGAGGTCAGCGTGATCCCGGCACGGGTCCTCGTCGTCGTGAGCAACGGACCGCCCCGCCCGGCGACCAGGCAGGATGGGGCCGTGACAACTTCCTTGGGACTGGGTCTGGGGCTGCGCGGGTTGCGTGAGCTGGTCGGTGAGCGACGCGGTGAGGTCAGCGCCGGTGCCACCGACTTCGGCTTCGAGCTGAGGGCAAGCTTCCCGCCCCACCCCGCCGAGCAGCCGGTCGTGCCGACATGATCCGCATCGTCCTGGCCGACGACCAGGCGCTCCTGCGTGCCGGATTGCGGTCGGTGCTGGCCGCTCAGGAGGACTTCACCGTGGTCGGGGAAGCCTCGGACGGGGCTCAGGCGGCCCGCACCGCCCAGGCGCTCGACGCGGATCTCGTGTTGATGGACATCCAGATGCCAGGCGTCGACGGCATCGAGGGGGTTAACCGCATCGTGGCCGCGGGCCTGCGTGCCAAGGTGCTGATGCTGACCATGTTCGACCTGGACGAGTACGTCTACGGGGCGCTACGGGCAGGAGCCTCCGGGTTTCTGCTCAAGTCCGCGCAGCCTGACGAGATCGTCAGTGCGGTGCGTGAGGTGCATGAGGGGTCGCTCCTCTTCGCGCCCACCGTGACCCAGCGACTTGTTGAGGCCTATGTGCGCACCCCGCCCCAGACGGAGGGTGTGCCTCCGGCGCTCGCGGACCTCACCGAGCGGGAGTTGGACGTGGTCTCCGGCATTGCCCGCGGACTCTCCAACGCCGAGATCGGTGCGGAGCTGTTCCTGGGCGAGACGACGGTCAAGGCTCACGTCAGCCACATCCTGGGCAAGCTCGGTCTGCGGGACCGGGTGCAGGTCGTCGTGCTGGCCTACGAGTCGGGATTCGCGGGACGCTGACCCTCGCCCGGGGATGCGATGCCTCAGGTGCTGGCCCAGACTTCACCCATGAGAACCGTTGGCGTGGAGGAGGAGCTGCTCCTGGTCGACATCCGGGACGGACGGCCCAGGTCGGTGCAGGGTCAAGTGCTGCTGCGGGCCGCGCTCGACGGTCCCGGGGTCTCCGCCCACGGGGTGGCCGGTGCGGTCGAGGGCGAGTTCCAGCAGGAACAGCTCGAGACACAGACGCCACCGGTCAGCGACATGTCGGAGCTGGAGGACCAGGTCCGTCACTGGCGAGGCAAGGCCAGCGAGGCCGCCCGCCGGGCGGACTGCCGGATCGCGGCGCTGGCCAGTTCTCCGCTGCCGGTTGGCACCGGACCCACCCCGACGGCAGGGGAACGCTACGCCTGGATCCAGCAGCAGTATCAGCGGATCGCCCGGCAACAGCTCAGCTGCGGTCTGCACGTGCACGTGGCCATCGACTCGGCGGAGGAGGGCGTCGGTGTCCTGGACCGGATCCGCGGCTGGCTGCCGGTGCTCCTGGCGCTGAGCACGAACTCACCCTTCGCCCACGGCGAGGACACCGGATTTCACAGCTGGCGCAGCCAGATGATGGGGGCCTGGCCCTCCGGAGGGCCGACGCCGTTGTTCGGCTCGCTGACGGCATACCGTCAGCTGGTGCGCGAGATGACCGCCACCGGGGTGCTGCTGGATGAGGGCATGCTCTACTTCGACGCTCGCCTGTCCCATCACTACCCAACGGTCGAGATCCGCACGACCGATGCCTGCTCCCGTCTCGCGGACACCGTGCTGGTGGCGGCGCTTGCGCGGGCGATGGTCGAGACCGCTGCCCGCGAGTGGGCATCCGGCGAACCGGCACCGCAGACCCCCACCCACCTGCTCACCCTGGCGACCTTCCAGGCGAGTCGCCAGGGCATGACCGCAGACCTGCTGGATCCCCTGACCTCCCGTCCACTCGCTGCCTGGGACGTGCTGGAGTCGCTGCTGGACCGACTGCGCCCGGCGCTCGAGGCCTCAGGCGACCTGACCCGCGTGACCGCCGCCCTAGACACGATCCGCACCGAAGGGACGGGCTCGGAGCGGCAACGGGCGACCTTCGAGCGCACCGGTCAGCTGGTGGATGTGGTGGCACAGGCCGTGCGACTGACTGCCGAGCAGGAGTGAACCACCTCCTCGCTCAACCTTTCGCCCCGCTGCACCGTTGGAGGGAGGAGTCCACCGCGAGTGGGCTGACCTGAGTCGAGGAGAGTTGTGAACAGGAAGCACGAGGCGGAGTTCGTTGACTTTGTCAACGGGGCTTCTCCACGGCTGCTGACCTCGGCTTGGATGCTCTCCGGCGACCCGCACGTCGCCGAGGAGCTGGTGCAGGAGGCGCTGGCGCGGGTCTATGTCAGCTGGCGTCGGGCACGACTTGACAACCCGGTCGGCTATGCCAGGCGTGTCCTGGTCAACCTCAATACCGACCGGTGGCGCAAGGGTCGCCGCGAAGTGCTCACCGGGGACGTGCCAGAACGCCGCTCGGGTGCCCTGCCAGGCCCGGGTGATCGCGTCGATCTGGGCCTGGACCTGATCCGTGCTCTTGAGACCCTGCCTCGCCGCGAGCGTGAGTGCGTGGTCCTGCGGCACTACTTCGACGTGTCCGAGAAGGAGGCCGCAGCAACGCTCGGCGTCTCGGTCGGCACGGTCAAGAGCTCCACCTCGCGTGGACTGGCGGCGCTGCGCGTCGCTCTGAATGAAGGAGAACCAACTCATGTCTGAGCGTCACGACGACACCACATCCCACGAGAGCCTCGACCTGCTCGACAGGGCGGCCGAGTTCGCACCGCACATGTCCCTCGAGCCGTCAGCGGTGATCGCTGCAGGTCGGCGGAAGGTGCGGCGGCGCCGCGCGTCAGCCGTCGGTGGTGGGGTCGCTGCAGTCGCGCTGGCCGGTGGTCTCTGGGTGGCCGGACCACTGAGTCCTTTCACCGATCCCGACGCCGTCGCACCAGCCTCGGTGAGTTGGCAGGACGGCGTTGACGTCCGGGTCCTGGACAACGAGCCGCACCCCAGTGAGGTCGGTCGCGTCCACTGGCAGGGGGACCTGGTCAGCGCAGAGGGCGACACCCGCCCGGCACTGGTCCTGACCAAGGATGGTGAGCAGCTCGACCCGATCCCGGCCGAGGACGGCCCCGGGGACGTGATGATCTATCGGTCGGGCAACCTCGCCGTGGCCGTGTGGGAGTCACCCGTCGGCAGCTCCGGTGAGCAGCTGCTGTGGAGTCCGGGTTCGGAGTGGGGGCAGGGCGGTGACTTCATCGTCGACGGGGTCGAGCTCTGGTACGCCAGCGCCGAGTTCATCCCTGGCGCCGAGCCGGGCCTGGAGGAGATGTACTGGTTCGGCGAGGACGCAGCCCACGCCGCCAGCGGCGCGCCGGTGTCCAGCACCGTCCTGACGGCTGGTGACACCCGTGCCGTCGTCATGGTCGACGAGGCGCGCGGGCTGTGGGGCACCGACGCACGACCGACAGACCAGCTCGTCGGGAACGTCCATGTCGCCACGCTGCGCTCCGGTGCCGGCTACACCGGCTGGATGCCGGGCACCGAGGTGTCCCCCCGGGCGGGTGATCCGGCTCCCGCACCCCGCGACGTCGTGCCCACCTCAGTGGGCGTCCTGCCGCCGGGAGCGAGCCTGTCCGCGACGACGTCCGCCACGGTGGAACTCGCTCAGGGCACCGTCGGGAAACACACCGTCGTCCTCGCTGCGGACCCCGAGCGGACCCTTGCGATCAGCCCGCCGCAGATCAGCTACACACTTGGCGGAAAGCAGCACAACCTGCAGTCCTGGGTGGAGACGGGCGCGCGCACCATCGAGGTCGACGGGGCGCAGGTGCAGGTGAGTGGCACACCCGACGGTCTGCAGCTGTTCGTCGGCCCCGGGGAGTTCGCGTTGATCCCCGATCGCGACCTTGACGGCGACAGCGCGGTCGTCGGTGGCATCGGCGACGGCCAGGTGGTCCTCGTGCCCGGCTGGGAGCCGACCGACGACGTGACCGGCCTGCGGCTCCAACTGGGCGGCGACGCCCAGCAGTGGGTCGAGCCCGACGCGACCCTGGTCGGGACTCTCTTTGATGGCTCACCCCTGCTGGTGCTAGCGCTCGACGAGGGGACCCTCCCGGCGGGCGAGACCATCCAGGCCGTGGGCGTGGCTGAGAATGGCACCGCCGTCACGCTCGACCGGGCCGACGAGGTCCTGGAGGTCGATCTCGGTCTCTGAGGTTGATGAGGACCGGGGTCGACCCCAACAGTCGTCGGGCCGACCCCGAGCCTCCGGGAGCGTGCAGGTGACCGTTGCAGGACCGTAATCTGCAAACCCCTAGCCGCGGGCAGGTCCGACTCCCTAGGATGGGTGTTACCGCTGAGAGCCACGGGCTGCGAGGAATCTGCCATGGCGACGTACTCCATCGAAGAGATCTACCAGGTTGCCCTGGGGGCGGGCTTCACCCCGAGCCAGGCGACCAGCTGGACTGCCATCGCCCTGGCGGAGTCCGGTGGCCGGGTCGACGCTGTCAACAGTCAGGGAGAGGACTCGCGCGGACTGTGGCAGGTCAATATCGACCCCACGGTCCGGGGCAACTCCTGGGGTGACCTTGCGGACCCACGAGTGAACGCACAAGCCGCCTACGAGATCTCGCGCGGCGGCATCGACATGCGACCCTGGACCACCACGCACGAGTCCAACCGCGGGACCGCCCACGACTACCGCACCTACCTGGACGACGTGGAGGCGACGGTCGGGGTGCAGGGCGACTGGTCCGGGGTGTCCGGTTATGACGCCCCCGCACCCACCGGCCCTGCTCCTGAACCCACCGCCCCCTATGTGGCGGGCCAGGCGGTCCAGCACACGCAGCAGGATGCCACGACGGCCTGGATGACCGGGACCCGGCAGACTGACACCGACGGTGACGGCCTGGTCGATGCCCTGGAGGTCGCCGCCGGCTCCGACCCCACCGTCGCCGACACTGACGGGGACGGTCTCAGCGATGCGTTCGAGGTCGGGGTGCTGCGCAGCGATCCGACCTCGCCCGACACCGACAGTGACGGGCTCTCGGACGCCATGGAGCATCTCTACGGCACTGACCCGACGCGGGCAGACACCGACGCGGACGGGCTCACCGACGCGGCTGAGGTCAGCTATGGGACGGACCCCCTGCAGCAGGACGCGGGGGAGGGTGTCCACGCTCCAGCGCCCGCCCCCGGCCCGGTGACGAGCACGCCACCGAGCCTGAGTCCGGGAGTTCCCCCAGGCGGTGTGCCCCTCCCGATGTCTCCGGCGCCACCGTCGACGATGGGGCCAGCAGTGACCAGCGTGACCTACCACCCGGGCGCGGCGTCGGCCGTGCCGACGCCGCTGGCTGCGGACCCCAGCGGGACCGCCTGGGCCACTCCCACCAGTGCCGTCGACGGGTTCGTGGACGCCGCGATGGACCAGTTCGGTGACCCCTATGTCTTCGGCACCGACGCCGAGGGGCCCGACCCGACGCAGTTCGACTGCTCCAAGCTCACCCAGTGGGCCGCTGAGCAGGTCGGCGTCGACATCCCCAGGACCGCGCAGGGGCAGTACCTCGAACTCAAGGCACACTCCGCGACGATCTCCGTGGAGGAGGCGCTGCATACCAAGGGCGCCCTGCTCTTCTACTTCCCCTACGAGCCCAGCGGTGGTCCTCGTCCGCCGGGGGCGCATGTCGCGATCAGCCTCGGTGACGGTCGCACGGTCGAGACGACACCGGGCACGGGGGTGGCTGTCATGGACGCCGGGACCCGGTTCACCCATGCGGGCGTGGTATCGGAGCTTGCTGAGGCCGTAGTGCCACCCACCGGACCAGCACCTGCTCCGTTCACCCCGCAGCCAGTGGCCCCCCCTGGGACCGGCTACGACCTCATCGACGCAGGGTTGCCGCCAGACCAGTCCCGAGACTCGGACGGCGACGGGCTCACGGACGCGTTCGAGGCGCTGGCCGGCACCGATCCCATGAATCCGGACACCGACGGGGACGGGTTGTCCGACGGCTACGAGGCCATGGTCTCCAAGACCGACCCGTTGAGCGCGGACACGGATGGCGACGGGATCTCCGACACCCAGGAACTGCAGGACGGGACCGACCCGGGTTCCCTGCAGGGCGTCGCGGGTGTCGTGGGCCGGGGCGAGTTCGCCGAGAACGTCCGCGACGGATTCCTCGACACCGATGCTGACGGGCTCTCCGACGCCTATGAGACGCGCACCGGCCTGGACCCGCACTCCGCTGACACCGACGGTGACGGGCTCTCCGACGCCTGGGAGCTGGCGACCGGCACGAACCCGTTGCTCATCGACTCCGACGGCGACGGTCTCGCGGACGGCTTCGCGCAGGACGCCGCAGTCGCCGAACCGGACTGGTCCCCGTGACCGGGGCCACCGCCCCGAGCCCAAGCGTGAGGAGTTCGGCGGCGGATACCCCGGGTGCGCGTGCGGGGACGGTGCCCTTCAGGACCCAACGGCCCACGCCGGTCGGCCTGGCCCGGGGACGACTGGAGGACGTCCTTCTCGGGCCGGACGCGCCGGTCACCGGCCTCGTCGTGGCTCCACCCGGTGCGGGAAAGACCACGCTGCTCGGCAGGGTCGCTGCCGCGACGCCTGCCGCAGCGTGGTACACCGCCGGTGGCGAGGATCGCGAGGAAACCGCGTTGGTGGGCTATCTGTCCCGGGCGCTCCTGGGCCATCGCGCCGACTGTCCCCCGGAGGAGGGCATCGACGGCCTGCTCACCGCCCTCGGTGACGGACCCGGCCCTGGGTGTCCCTTGCTGGTCATCGACGACCTGCACGAGATCGCCGGCACCGGCGCCGAGGCCGCCCTCGAGCGCTTCCTGCTGCTGAGACCGGCCTCCGTGCGGATCCTGCTCGGCACGCGCCGACCTCCGTCCTTCAACACGAGCCGGATGTTGGCCTCAGGTGCCCTCGTCGAGCTCTCGGGCGATGACCTGAGATTCCGCTCCTGGGAGGTCGAGGACCTGTTTCGCACTATCTATCGCGAACCGCTCAGCCCGGAGACCGCGGCCCTGCTCTGCCGTCGGGTCGGAGGTCTCGCGGCGGCCCTGCAGCTCTTTCACCTGTCCGTCCGTGGCCAGACCCACCTCGAGCGGGAGGCAGAGGTCGTCCGGCTCAACGGACGCTCTCGGCTGATCCGCTCCTACCTGACCCGCACGGTGCTCGACGGGCTCACCGCCGAACGCCGCCAGTTCCTGGTGCGCACGGCGCCGCTGGGTGTCCTGGACGGACCCCTGTGCGACGAGCTCCTGGGGCGGACCGGCAGCGCCGAGGTGTTGCGGGATCTCACGACCCAGCAGCTGTTCACGACGACCCCCGACGAGGGCCTGACCTACCGCTACCACCAGGTGCTCAGGGACCACCTGGAGGTCGCGCTGGAGGACGAGGTGCCAGCGGGAGAGGTCACGGCGCTGCACGCCCGCGCTGCCCAGCTGCTCGAACGGTCGGGCCACCACAGCGAGGCGTTGCGGGCCTACAAGCGCGCCGGGGACTGGGGCGCGGCGGCGCGGGTGGTGCGTGAGCGACTCGGGGTCGCGGACCGTGATGTCGGGGAGCTGGCCGCGGGCGTCCTGCCGCCCGCTGAGCAGAACGACCCCTGGCTGGCGGTGGCGCGGACCCGGCGCTTGCTGCGCCAGGGCTCGATCGAGGACGCCCTCGTCGCGCTGCGCCTGGTGGAGGCTGCGGCCGACGACCCCGACCTGGCGGCATACTGCGCCCACGAGCGACTGCTTGCGTCGGCCTGGTTGGGGCAACGCATGCCACCGGTGGACGTCATCCGCACGCCGCTGGGGGCGGTGCGTGCGCTGACCCGTGCCGCGCGGGCACCTCAGCCGCCAGAGGGTGCGGACGCCGAGTGGGGCCTGGTGTCGGCGGTGGCGCACCTGTTCGCCGGACGGGTGCCCGAGGCCCGGGACGAGCTGGACCGCTGCTATCCGGTGCTGGCTGTCGGGACCTGGCCATGGCTGGCGGCGGGCATCCTCGGCGCCCTGGTCGAGGTGGGCGTCCCCGGCCAACGAGAACGTTGCTGCGCCACGCTGGAGGATCTGAGCCTGACGGCCGACGTCGAGGGCTATCCGTGGCTCGCGCGGGTGGCCCGGGGGCTGCAGGCCTGCCTGGTCCTGGAGACGGCTGGGGAGTCCTGGCGTATCGATGCCTGTCGCAGCGCCATCAGCGCCTGCCAGCGGGACGGCGATGCGTGGGGTGAGCTCGTGATCCGCTCCATCACGGCCGTGGCCCTGGCGCGCCGGGGGGAGTATGCCGAGGCGCACCGTCACCTGGACCGGGCGGCCGAGTCGTCCGCAGAGCTGGGAGCACCGGTGCTGGGGTTGTGGGTGCACGCCCTGACCGTCGCGGTGACCGCGGCCGAGGGGGCCGTCGCGCCGACGGCGATGCGGTCTGGACCGGACCGGCAGGGCGGGCTGGCCGATGTCGCCAGCGTCCTGGCGACGTGTCGGTTCGTCGTGCACCACACCCGTGGCCAACAGGGTGCCGGCGCCGACGGCCCACCCGCACCCTCGGTGCGGTGCCTGGGCGGGTTCCGACTCGATCACGGCACGGAGATCGACCTCTCGCCGTTGCGCCCGCGGGCCCGCTTGCTCCTGATGCTGCTAGCGATGCACCACGGTGCAGATGTGCACCGGGAGCGGCTCATCGAGAGTCTGTGGCCGGGGGCGCGGCTGGACGCCGGCACCCACCGGCTGCAGGTCGCGGTCTCCAGCATCAGACGGCTCCTGGAGGACCGTGGGGTTGATCCCACAGCTCTGCGACGACACGGCGATGCCTACCGGCTCGAACTTCCCGGGGTGACGGTGGACGTGCAGCTGGCCGAAGCAGCGGTCACCGCCCTGGTGCGCGCCACCCGCGCCGGCGAGGTGGCCGAGGTCGGGGACCGGGCGGTCGAGCTCATCGACCTCTATCGCGGTGATCTGCTCCCCGAGGTTGGTGAGGCTGAGTGGGTGGTCGATGAGCGAGATCGGTTGCGGCTCAGTGTGGCTGGGGCCCTGGCATCTGCGGCGGCGATGTGCTTGGAGCAGGATCGAGCTGATGTGGGGGTGTGGCAGGCGCAGCGGGTGGTGCAGCTCGACCCGATGCGTGACACCGCGTGGCTGCTGCTCGCGCGCCTTCAACGAGCGCTGGGTGACCACACCGCAGCGCAGGCGACCCTTGCCGAGCATGGCCGGGTCCGAGAGTTCCTCGGTGGGGACGCACCACCGCCCCCTACGTCACCAGTTCCACGCGGCACAGCACGTGCGCGGGCGTGACCGCGGCGACGACGGTTTCCACACGGTCGGCGTCCAGGGGGGTGCCGGTGCCCTCGCTCACGCGCACCGTGACGGAGGGCACCCGGTCGCCGGGCAGCGGGGCGTGCGGGTCCAGGGACCAGTCGGACCCGCCCGACTCCTCGACCACGGTCGTGGCTCCGAACAGCGCCTCGAGCGAGAGCTGCACGCCGCGCGTGGTGCCGATCCACCCCTGCAGGTCCACCGCGGACTGCAGAAGGTCGCGCAACCGTTCGACGGGCATCGGGGCCTGGACCGGCATACCGACCCACCGCGACAACCACGGGACGAGGTCGTCCGGGGTGGTGGCCAGGTCCAGATAGGCCGGGAGGTTGTCCAGCGTGCCGATGACAGGGGCGAGGACCTCATCGAGGCTGCTGCACAGGGCCTGCGCCAGCGTGTCCTGGCTGTAGAGCCCGGGGAGCAGTTCGGCCAGCGGGTGTGGGGTGGTTAGACCCTCGACGGTGCCACGCATCAGCGCACCCGGACCTGGTGCTCGAAGGAGTAGACCAGCGACGTCGGCCCCAGATCGACCCGCTGCACGGCCTTTTCGCGGCGGCCGGTGCCGGCCTCTGCCGGGAACAGGGACACGCTGATCTCCTCGGCCATATCGACTCCCTCCACGTGCGCGAGAGTGGCGTGCAGCTCGTGCGACTGCACGTGCCGGCCCAGCGGCCATCCGGTCCCGTCCGGCCCGCCCGTCAAGGGGTGGAAGTGGTGGTACAGCGCTCGCAGGACAGCGGTGCGGACCTCCTGAGGGTCATGCTGGGGGCGTGCCGAGACACTGACCACGGCAGTCACCCATACATAGTCCGGTGGGGTGACCATGATGCGGGTCCCGATCAGCCGCCGGGCCTCCAGGCTGGTGCTGATCCGTTGCAGCAGGGACTCCGGCGGGTCCAGCTCAGCCCGCTCGATGCGACCGACCGGGTCGCTGGGCACGTGCGGGACGACAAGGAGGCGGACACCCCCGGCCTCCTCCGGCGTGAGGATGGTGACGCATTGGGCGCGGGCGACGTCCGGGGCGACCTCGCGTGCCAGCTCCTCAAAGTCCTCGGCAGTTACTGCCCGGCCGCGGGAGCGCAGCAGCATCGGGCCGCGCACCTTGGCATCCTCGAGGGTCTCCGGGTCGGCCCCGCCGACGGCGGCGGAGCGGTTCTCGACCCGTGCGACATACGGCACGCTGGACTTCAGGACCCGGATCTGACCGGTGGCGATATTGCCCCGCCGTCCGCCCCCGCACCGATAGCCGTGCACGCGCACGGTGGCGCTTCGGGGAGGGACGGCACCGTAGTAGCGCAGCCCGCCATCGGGCTGGCGGACCCCGGGCCCGAACTGGACCTCCCCGGCATAGGCGTCCAGACGGAAGTGCCGATCCTCAGGACCGGAGGCGGCGAAGTGGGCCACCTGCTCCCACTCCTGGGTCCCGGTGTCGGTGACGACCTCGAGCCGCAGGGTCGCCTCCGAGGCCACGACGGGTCGACGGCTGAGCAGCATCCGCTGCCCGGGTGTGCCGTCGGAGCGCCCGACCTCCTCCCGCCCCACAATCTCAGCGTGCACATAACCCGTGGTGCCGCCCACCGTGGAGGCCTCCACAGCCATGATCCGGGGGCTGGCGGTGTAGGTGGGCTGGTCGGGCTCGGCCTCGAGGAGTCGGCAACGCAGCCAGCCGGCCCGGTGCCGTGCGATGACCGAGGCCTGGTGGCCGTCAGGGACGTGCAGCACGATGTCTCCCGGTCGGTTCAGGCCGCCGGTCCCGTCGCTGTCCACCTGGCAGGGCACCCAGTCGGTGCCGTCCCAGGCTTCCCAGGCCAGCGGGGGACGACGCGGGTCGACGCCCATACCGGCCACGGTGCAGTCCAGTCGCAAGAGCACCGCGCAGGACGGGACCGCGTCGGAGAGTCCGACCAGCAACTCGTCACCGACCTGGGGGGAGCTGGCGAAACAGGTGAACCCCTGCTCACTGTCCAGGGACCGGGTGGTGTCGCTGGGCTGCTCCCCGGTGGGGCGCACCGCGGAGTGCGCGAACGTGCACGGCACGATCGACAGTTCGCGCAGGGTGGTGAACACCAGGGCCTCCTGCACATCGGTGCGTGGGGTCGCGACCTCCGAGCCCGCCCGCACCAGCACGGGCTGAGGCTGCGGCGCTGACAGCCAGAAAGTCACTGCTCCCCGGGCGGCGGAGGCCGAGCGCAGCTCGACGCCGATCATCTCCAGGAACTTCACATAGTTGCGGTCCGGCACCCGGTTGAGTCGGTAGATGAGCTGGTCGACCATCTGGGCAAAGGCCTCGATCAGCGTCACCCCGGGGTCGGAGACGTTGTGGTCGGTCCACTCGGGGCAGCGTTGCTGGACGAGGCGCTTGGCGTCGTCCACCAGCTGCTGGAAGCGGCGGTCGTCCAGGTCGGGTGCGGGAAGGGCCACGGTCACCACCTATTCCTGCTCGGGGCCGCTCGGGGAGCGGTCCTCATGGCTGTCAGGGATCACGTAGAACGGGAAGACGAGGTTGCGCGGGTCGTTGTCACCGCGCAGCGTGTAGCCGATGTCGACATACATGGTGCCCTCGGCGTGCGAGTCGAAACTGACCCCGACATCGAGCAGGTCGACACGGGGCTCCCACCGCTCGATCGCCTCGCGGACGTCGAGTCCCACCATGGCCGCGGTGGTGGAGTTGGCTGGCCCGAAGACGTGCTCGTGGATCCGGCAGCCGAACTCCGGGCGCATCGGTCGCTCCCCGGGAGCAGTGCCCAGGATCAGCCGCAGCGACTCCTGGATCTCCCGGTCACGGGTCACCAGCGCGATCCGGCCCGTCGCGTCCACCCCTAGTGGGAAGGACCAGCCGGCGCCGATGAAGTCGATGCCCCTGTCGGGATAACTGGTCACCACGCTCATCCTCCGATCAGCACCGTGGGGCAGCCCATGACGATGGGGGCGCCGCACGCAGACATGTCTCCCATTCGTGCCGCGGGCAGTCCTCCGATCAGCACGGTGGGGCAGCCCGGCGGGAGAATCACGCTGGGTGGGTGTGGCGGCACGCCGGGGAAGGAGCAGATGTGAGCCGTGCTGACGGTGGCTGCCGGCAAGCCGCCGATCAGCACCGTCGGCACCCCCGGCGGTCCGATGACGCCCGGGTGCCCGGTCGGGTCGCTGACCCTGGCTGCTGGTGGCATGGTCGCCATCTCCTCTGGTATGTCGTGTGGTCGCGGACGCTGGCGCGCGTGCGTCGCCCTGGTGCTGGCTCCGTCGGCTGCGTGGTTCTAGTTGATGCGCACCAGCCCCCCGGAGATGGCGCACGTCGCCCCGCCCTTGACCTCGGTCATGGCGCTGCCCTCGAGCTTGGTGGTGATGCCTTTCAGCTCCAGCTGAGCACTGGACTGGACGGAGACGTTGCCGGCGGTGCTCTTGATCTCGATCCCCTGCTGACCGGCAATCGTGATCTTGCCGCCCTTGAGGTCCAGGTTGGCGCTTGCTGCGTCGACCACGATGCCCTTGGTGCCCTCGATCTGGACGGTGCCGTCGCTGTGCAGGGTGATGGTGGTGGCGACGGCGTCGAGGTTGAGGATGAGTTTGTCGTCCGCGGTCTGCACGGTGACCCCGTCGGCCCGGCCCTGTTCGTCCAGCAGGTCGATGCGGTGTCCGCGCCGGGAGACCATGGTTCTCCGGTTCACGGCACCCTTGGCGCCGTCGACCAGTGCGGGTCCCTTGCTCGGGGGCGTGTCGACGCCGTTGTGCAGGCCACCGAGCACGTACGGGCGGCGGACACTGCCCTGCTCAAAGTCGACCAGCACCTCATCACCCACCTCGGGCAGGACCACCCACCCGCGGTCCTTGCCGGCACCGGGGTGGACGGTGCGTGCCCAGGGCGAGACGTAGTCGTCGTCCAGCCACGGCATCTTGACCTTGACCCGACCGAGTTTGTCGGGGTCATTGACGTCGGTGACGACTGCGACGACCGGACCGACCGGACCGGCCGTGCTGCTCCCGGAGGCGGCCAGTCCGAGCATGGTGCGGTCGTTGCGACCGGACACCGTGAAGGTCGTCAGGTAGCCGTGGGCGGGATCAAACCGGTGGCGCGTGGAGGTGACGGTGTACTTGCCGTCGAACGGGCCGCCGAGTCCGTCGAGGGTGATGGCACTGTTGGCGCACAGGTCGGGGTTGCCGTGGACCACTCCCTCGACGGAGGCGAAGCTGCCGGCCACCTCCCGGGCCAGGGACTTGGCCGCCCCGTCCACCTCGGCCTGGGCGCCGAAAGGCACCTCCGTGGACACGTAGGTCTTGTTGCCGAACGTGGCGGCGAGCTTCTTGGCGTTGACATCGGGCAGTTTCACCGTGTCCGTCTCGGCCGGTGCCACGGACTTCAACTCCTTCTTGGTGCTGACGTCCCATCCGCGGACCTCCACCTCCTTGACCTGCTGGGCAGAGCTGATGACCGCGCGCAGCCGGACCAGCTCGGTGCCCAGCCGGATCGCCAGCGGCACCCGGGTGCCGCGCCCACCTGCTGCCGGTGCGGCTGAGGCTCGTTCCGGCGCAGCGAAGTTCACCTTCCCCTCCCGGACCCACAGGTCCATCCCCTCCTCGCGGGCCAGCGACTCCAGGAACTCCCAGTCGGTCTGCCCGGCCTGGGAGACCTGCTCATAGACCGTTTTGGTGGTGGCGAGACTGCCGGTCCGCAGCCCGGCGCTCTGCACGACCTTTGTGATGACGTCGGTGGCAGTGACCTGGGTGAAGGCCTGGGTCCTGCGGCCGTGGAAGAGGCGGTGTGCCGGGTCGTAGCCGCGGATCACGGTGAAGGTGCCGGCTGAGTCGAACTCCGCCTCGATCGCAGTGACCTCGCCGACCATGAGCGGGACGGGCGAGCTCGCGGCGGCGGTCTGCACGGAGATCTTCACCGTGGCGCCGATCACCGCCCCGCTCTTGGCGATGACGGTGCGGCCGATGTCCCGGAACCGGAGGGTGAACATGTCGGGCAGTCTCTGGCTGTCATCGACACAGGCGTCGGTGAGCAGGCCGGCGATGTCCGCGGGCAGGGGACTGCCGTCGACGTGGACCTGGCAGGTGCTGCTGATCGGCATGGCTCAGCCCACCCCCAGCTCGTCCAGGGTCGGCAGCAGCAGCCGGGTGCCGCGGCGCAGCCGGAGCGGGTCGTCGATCCCGTTGAAGGCGGCCAGTGGTCGCCACAGAGCGGGGTCTCCGTACTCGGCATACGCCACGGATGCCAGGGTGTCCCCGTCGACGAGCTGGTGGGCACGGCGCACCGCCAGCCCGCCCGAGGTCGGGTTCTGCCGCCAGGCCAGGACCGGCATCTCCTCGAGGGACACCTGGCACAGCGCCCGGATGGGGGTGCCGTCACTACTGAACAGGGAGTACTTGGCGCTGACCGAGGTGACGAACGCGGCGAAGCTGGTGACCTTGCCCCAGTGCAGGGCGACCAGCGGCGGGGAGGGCTTCTCCTTGTCGCTGCTCTTCTCGGTCGGTGCGCAGCAGGCAAACAGCTTCTCCACCGTGGTGACCACACTGGTGTCGTGCGCGGCGGTCGCATCCAGGAACATCTCCAGGGTCAGCTTGCATGGCTCGGCGCCGGTGAACTGCGGCGGTCCGGCCTTCTTGGCGCCGGTGGCCGGCTTGCGCTCCCACTTGGCCTGCTTCTGGATGCTCACCTCCTTGGGGTTGAACTGGAAGTTGATCTCGTCCAGCTTTGGCCCGACCTTGGCGTCGGTCTCGTTGGGTGCCGGTTGCAGCTCGTAGATGACCAGTCGGGCCCGCTCCATCTGGGACCGGGTGGCGTCCTTGGCAGGTCCCTGCTGGGCATCTTGCAGTGGGGTGGGAGGTGACTCCTTGCCGGAGCCGGTGACGACCAGTGCCATGGATGAAGACATGGTCACTCCTTTCCGACGGTGAAGCCGTGATGGGCCAGTTCGACCGTCTCGGTGGCTGTCTTGGGCGACTCCGCGGACATGCTGGGGCCGGTCCACCGGACCGGGATGACCCCTTGGAGGTTCCACACCGCGACCGCCTTCCCCTCAGCGGTGAGGGCCCGGATGCGGGCGGTCTGCGGCTCGGCCTTGCGGACGACGCCGGTGAGCCAGTCGACGACGGCGCTGGTCTCCGAACAGATCGGCCGGGACAGCTTGATGTTGGAGTACTTCACCCGGGTGGGCAGCTGCCAGACGAAGCCGTTGTTGCCGCCCTCCTCCCGCTGCTCCATCACCAGCTCGATGCCCAGACCGTCGCAACTAATCCACGACCCCAGGTTCAGCCGCCCGATCTCCACCGCCCAGCACGTGGTGACTCCAGCGTCAGGCTCTTCCATGACTGCCTCCTCATCGCCGCAGATCGACCATCAGCCCGGACCGTTCCCGGTCGAGCCACAGCTCCGCCCGCAGCCGTGCGCTCAGCGGCTCGTAGAGACGCTCGGCCAGCTCATCCAGGTCCCGTCCGGACGGCAGGACCATCGGCGCGGAAGGCGCCTGCGGTGCACCGGTGGCCGACTCGGTCGTGCCACCGGTGGGTGGCGCAGGACTCTCCTGCACCGGGGCGTCGCCCTCCGACTGGCGCTGGATCACCAGCTCAGTGAAGCCGCCGGCGGGGTGGTCCCCACCGGGCACGGAGTCCCCACCGGCAGGGCCGGGGCGGCTGGCGCTGGCGCGCTGCACCGGCAGCGGGGTGCTGGTTTCTGTCGTCTGTATGCCGTGGGCTCCGGCCGCAGGTCCCGAGACTGCGGACGTGGCGAGCGGGGACGCGACAACCGGTGGGCCGGCGAGGAGTCGACGGACCGGTCCGGTCGAGGTGTCCGCGCCCGCGAAGGCGGTCAGCGGCGTGCTGGCGGGCTGGTCCGGGGCGGAAAAGATCCGCTGCAGCGGCACCGGGCCGGGTGCTGAGCGAGTAGTGAGCGGCTGGGCGGACCCGGCAGGTGTCCAGGTCTGCACCGGTGCTCCGATGTGGAGTGATCCTCGCCGGACCGGTGGACGGTCGGTGGCGACGGTGCCCAGTCTGCTGACTGTCGGCCCCGCGGTTGCGGGGTGTGTCGCTCCAGCCGGGGTTGGCAGCGGTGCCAGCGGTGGGGTGCTGAGCGAGGAGGAGCCGGTGCCCGTGGGTGGCCCGGCCAGAGGAGGGACCAGCCCCGTGAGGGGCACGTCGACCCAGGCCATTCCTGTGGGGGCGCTGGGCTCGTTGACCCAGTCTGTTCCTGTGGAAGCGCTCGGCTCGTTGACACCCTGGGCCCGACTGACCGTCAGCTGTGGCCCGTCGTCAGTGGTGGTCGGTGCTGGCGCGGTCGCCTCCGGGGCGGTGACCACCGGCAGACCAGCGTGGGACAGCGGGGCGTCAGCCACGGACCTGGTCTGCACAGGAAGCGTGGGTGCAAGCGCTGAGTCGGGATCGACCGGTGGGCGGGTGTGTCCGGGCGGTATCGCGGCGCCGGTGCCCGGACTCGGCTGAGTCTGGCGGCTCACCCGCAGTGGTCCTGCAGCCTCGCTGGGGGCGGGGACTGAGCGGGGGGAGGTGGCCGGTGTTGAGGTGGGGGCTCCGTCGCTCGCCGGATCGGTCTGCCTCGACACCAGCGGGTGTTGACCGGTGAGCGGTGCCTGGGATGGTGCGGGACTCTCGCTCGGCGTCGCGACCGGTGACGGGCTGGTGGCCGAGGTGGCGTCCTGTCGTTGGGACGACGGTGACGTCGCGACGGTCTCTTGGGACGTCTCGACAGCGGCGGGCCACGAGAACGGCGCAGTCAGTGGTGCTGCAGCTGAGGGCTCGTCACCGGTGCTCGTCTGCCGGCTCACCACGAGTTCTGGACGCGTGCCCTGGGGAAGTGCAGTCGGGGCAGCCGGCAGGTCAACGGCGTCTGCGGGGGCCAGGTGCTGCGGCAGCGCCTTCGCGTCACCGGTGAGCGGACCCTCCTCAGTGCCTTCGGAGTCCGGTGCCTCCCCGGGCCTCGTTGGCACGACGGGCACGACAGGTACGTCGGCAGGAGGGCTGTGGACCGCACGCGGTTCGGGGGACGCCGCAGCCTCAGCGCGAGAGGCTGTGCTGTGGCGGCTGACCGTGAGTTCTGGGCCGGTTCGCGTCGGCTGAGGGGTGGTGGGAGTGGGGTGGCCCGGTGCGCTCGGGATGGCGGCCGTGCTGGACTGGCTGGTCAGGGGAGCCTCAACGACGGATACCGACGCTGGGGAGGGCCGCGTCGGTGGTTCGTCTGCTGGCGGCGGGGCGTCAGCGGGGTCGGTGCCCCTGGCCTGTCGGCTGACCGTGAGAGGGGGCCCGGTCGCCGTGGTGCGTGGTGTCGCAGGGCTCGTGGCTCCGGTGGCCTGCGTGGTGGACACCCCTGGCAACGAGAGGGAAGGCAGCCCGGGGGCCCCGGTCGACGGTGGCGGCCCGAAGCCGTCGGTCGACGGGGGCAACTCGGGGGAGCGGGCCGGCGTAGACGTAACGGGAGAACCGGTCGATGAGGGCGCCTCGGGGGAGCGGGTCGGTGCAGACGACTCAGGGGAACCGGTCGACGGGGGCGCAACGGAGCGGATCGGCGCAGACGGCTCGGTCGGGGACGATTCTGTGCGTTGGATGGTTTCACCGATCTGCACCCGCCGGCGATCCGGAGACGCGGTGGACGCTGCCGACCTCGGCGGTGCGGGTACACCGCCCTCTACGAGTGGCAACCCCGGTGTCGTGGGGTCACCCGTCCGTTGGACCGGGCCAGGTGGCAGCCCCTGCCCCCCGGGCGAGGGTGGGGCGCTGGTGACCAGGGAGGCGCCCGATTCGCCCAGCAGTGGTGACTCTGCAGGTAGTGAGTGCTCGAGGAGGGGTGGCGCTGGGGCGGTGGGTTCGGCGGCGGGCGATTCTGTGGGCACGGGGTCGGTGCTCACCGCCTTGACTGCCAAGTCAGCAGTCGGCAACTCAGCAGTCGGCAACTCAGCAGTCGCTGGTTCTGGCTCTGCCGGTTCTGGCGTGGCACGTTCCGGGAGATCGCCCGCTGTGAGTGCTGTCTCGCCCTGGGCGGGCGTGCGCTGCTCGGATGCGGACCACTCGATGACAGGGGTGGCCATTGGCTGGACGGCAGGAAAGGTCCGTTGCAGTGGTGCCGGCTGGCGGATCGCGACGGGCACCGCGGAACGCACGACCAGCGCGGGTAGGGGTTGGGTTGGCGCCAGTGTGCTCACCCGTTGCACGGAGGGTATCGGCCCGAGGGGGGCGGTGGATGGGGCCTGCGCCGTCCCGGGTGCGGGCGAGGGAAGCACCTGTGCCGCCATGGGGAGTTGTGACGCCCCGACCTGCGGCTCGTCACGGGACGGCTCAGACGCTAACGCGGGCCCTGGCTCTGCGGCGGGCTCTTGAGCGAGTGGCCCTGCAACCTCGGGTGCCGGAGCGGATTCCGTGACTTCTGGTCGCTCGACAGGGGTGGTGCCGGGCTCGGAGAACTCCGGTGTGGCCGCAGTGGTGGTGGCGTCGTCCGGGTGCGCGGCGAAACGCTGCAGCTGCGGCCGGTCGGTGCCCGCCGCGGGTCGGGAGGTCTCGGGGCCTCGCGAGACGACCAGGTCGCTCGTGGCCATCCGCTGCACCGGAGTGCCCACCCGCACCACCACCTCGGCCCGGCCAGACGGACCGTCCGGGGATCGGAGGTGACTCAGTGGCCCGAGGAAGCTGGGGTTCTGGTGTGACCGAAGGTCACCGGTGAACCGATCCAGGGGAGCGACTGGCTGGATCTGCTCCCAGGAGCGTTGCAGGGGAACCATCACCCGCCATCCCGGGTCCCGTGGCGCGGCGGGGATGGTCGAGTCGTGCGGGTGGGAGGAGGTGGTTGGTGGTGTCGACGCCATGGTCGAGCGATCGGCATTGCCTTCCGCCCGGGAGGAGGAGCCGCCGATGCGCCATCCGCTGGGCCACCAGCCCATGGCTCAGCCTCCCTCGTTGATCCGGCGGTTGAGGTTGCCGATCTCGGTCACGAAGCGCTGGCGCTCGGCATGCTCCAGGTCGAGGATGTCCTCCCGCGACCAGTGAAAGTGGTAGGCGACGTACGCGACCTCCTCGTAGAGACGCTGGGGCGCGTACGTCACGATTCCCCCAGGCGACCACCGGCGATATCCACCTCGAAGGACTCCTTGCACGACGGGCAGGTCACGGCGGCGCGGGTGTGGCCCTCCTGGTTGATCCGCCGGTAGAGGTCCTGCAGGAACGCCAGGTCAGCGGCGAACAGCTCCTGGATGATCTCGGCGTGGACGTTCTCGATGCCCCCGATCCGGGTCACCACCCGGCCCAGGAGCACCACGGTCAACCAGGCAGGGTTCTCCCGCACGCGGTCGTCCGTCAGGGGGATCAGTTCGTCGCGGGCGGTGGCCAGCCGCATCACGCCGTCGCGGTGGACCGTCCCCTCGCCGTCGACGTAACCCCGCGGGAGGACGAAGGAGAACTCGGTGCGGAACTCCTCGCGCTGCGCCCGGCGGCTCTCCTGGCTCTCGCTGATGTCCTCCCCGGCCGCGGGCCGCTCGTCAGCAGGAGCCGGGAGGACCGCCGAGCGGCGCATCACTCAGCCTCGAGCTTCTCGTAGGTCATCACGAGCTTCTCGGTGAGCACCGAGGTGTCGCCGGCCTTGAGGGTGCTCATCTCCAGGCTCTTGGGCCAGGCGTTGGTGAAGTTGTAGCGTGCAACCGGTGCGTTCTCGTAGTCGTAGAGGATGACGGCACCGCCCTTGCGCACGTCACCCATCTTGCCGAGCTGTGCGTTCTTGACCCAGTCCTTGAAACTGTTGTCCGCGTTCAGCGGCCGGGTCACGGTGAGCTCTCCCGCCTTCCACCGGCCGGGGATCTTCTTGATGACGTAGTTGCCCTTGGAGTCGTTCTGCTTGAGCTCGACCACGTCCTGCTCCATCTTCAGGCCGCTGATCTCCGTGATGTGCTTGATCTGGATCCCGTCGACCTCCAGGCCGAAGGAGTAGCCGACGCCCGCGTCATTCTCTGGCAATGGCATGGTGTGTCACCTCTCGTATGTCGTGGTGCTGGGTGGGTGCTCGGGCCGGCTACTCCGACACCAGGCTGGTGCCGCCGGAGAACTGGGAGAGCCGGAAGATGACGAACTCCGCCGGCTTGACCGGGGCGACCCCGACCAGGCAGACCACCTGGCCCGCGTCGATGCCCTCGGCCGGGTTGGTCTCCTCGTCGCACTTGACGAAGAAGGCCTCGTCTGGGGTGGACCCGAACAGGGCACCCTTGCGCCACTCGTTGACCAGGAACGCGCTGATGGTGCGGCGCAACTTGGCCCACAGTGCCTGGTCGTTGGGCTCGAAGACGGCCCAGTTGGTGCCGTTGAGGATGCTCTCCTCCAGGTAGTTGAACAGCCGCCGGATGTTGACGTAACGCCATTCCGGGTCCGAGGACAGGGTGCGAGCGCCCCAGACCCTGATGCCTTGCCCTGGGAAGGCGCGGATGCAGTTGATGCCCACGGGGTTGAGCAGGTCGTGCTCGTTCCGGGTGATCTGGGTCTCCAGGCTGACGGCGCCGCGGACCACCTCGTTGGCCGGTGCCTTGTGCACCCCGCGTGTGTCGTCATTGCGTCCCCAGATGCCGGCCAGGTGGCCGGAGGGCGGCATGAAGGTCATCTGCCCGGTGATCGGGTCGGGAGACTTGATCCAGGGCCAGTAAAGCGTGGCGTAGGGCGAGTCGTAACCGGCGGCCTCGACGCGCCACTCCTTGATCTGCTGGGCGTTCAACCCGGGCGGCGGGTCCAGGATGGCCATCCGGTCTCCCATGAGCTCGCAGTGCGCGATCATGCCCAACTGGACCGCCTGCACGGCTTCCAAGTCGATGACGCCCTGCTGGTAGGCGCTCATCAGGTCCGGGACGGCGAGCATGGTGATCTCGTCGATGGACTCCAAACCGGAGAACCCGGTGCGTTCGGCAACGTCACCGACATAGTCGTCGGCGTCGATACTGGCCGGCACTGCAGCCGGTGGCGGGGGTGTGGCCAGGGTGGTCGCGCCCGTCTCGGGGCGGGCGAGCGAGCCACTGCCGGCGTCCTCGATGGTGATTGTTTTCGACGCGGCGTTCACCACCGTCGCCACGTTCGCCTTGCCGGACTTCAGGGTCGTGCGATCATACTCCTCAACAACCTTGCCGTCCCGCTTGACGACGAGCTTGAACATGTCGTCGCTGGGGCTCTCTCCGCCGGCATCGGCCACCTCAACAGTGAGCGATCCGTCGGTTGCGTCGGCCTCCAGCGCCCTGATGGTGATCCGTCCCAGCTGGGCCTGCGGTCCCGGCGCGAGCTCGGGCGGTGCCTCCTTGGAGCGGGAGGAACCTCGGCCGTTGCCGTTCTCCTGGCCAATCCGCACGACATAGCAGTTGCCGCCGCCGTTGAGGAAGTAGCCCTGGACCGATGTGGCCAGGTAGGAGCCGGGGATGAAGCCGCCGAAGGTGGAGGTGAACTGGGTCCAGTTGCTCACCAACGTCGGCTCATTGAATGGTCCCTGGGCGGAGAGGCCCACGAACGCGGCGACTGCGGTCCCCACGCCCTCAAGAGGCTTGGAACCGGATGGCACCTCCTCCACGTAGACACCTGGGGAGAGGTAGGTAGGCATGGGCCCTCCTTCGTCGATGGTTGACCGCTAGCCTGCTGCGGTCTGCGGGACCGCGACAGGGCCGCGGGGACGGAGCCGGGGGCAGGGTTGGTTGCCTCAACGGGAAGCGAGCGATGAGACGGCGGAGCCTCGACTGCGTGCCCCATCGCGCAGTGGCCCTGACGGGACCGGCAGAGGTATGCCGTGGGGCACCTTCCTCATGCCTCCACCGCAGAGCTGAGGCTGCGGACGTCGATCGCGGAGAGCGTGAACTGTTGCAGGGCCTCCGGGATGATCCGGTTGGCCTTGGCGAGATACTCGGAGGTGACCCGAGGGCCGAAGTTGACGCCCCGGTGCTCGATGTGGCCGGGATCTCGGTAGTGCAGGACGGTGTGGTAGGTCTCGTTGAACCCCCAGACCTCGTCCTCGACCTCGACACGGAGCACCTTGAGGATCGCGAGGTCGTTGACGTTCTGGCCGGTCTCGGCCAAGAGTCTGCGCAAGGCGTCCCCCACGCGATTCGCCTCGGCGGAGGCAAGGTGTCCCGTCGTGGGCAGCGTGACGGTGTAGCCACCGTCCTGACGCAGGAGCTTGACGGTCAGATAGATGCGTCCGCCCATGTAGACGTCGCCCCCACCCCGTGACTCCACCGTGTTCTCGCTTCGCCTGACCCAACGCTCGATCATGTCCTGGAGCTGCGCCTGCCAGGTGGGCACGTGCTCGATGCCGTCCTCGACCGCCTTCGAGATCCGGTTCAGGTACTCCGCACCAGGGCCCACGAGAGTGCGGTCCCCTGCCGCGATCCGACTGCCCGCACGCCCGCCGGTCTCTGCGATGCCGGTCGACGCAGCCTCGCCCTCGGGGAGCACTGCGGCATACCCGCGCTCGAAGTTCATGCCCATGTCGCCCACGGCGCGCAGTGTCTGGTCGAAGGATGACTGGAAGTGGCCCCGCTGCTCGAGGATCCACTCGCGCACTTTGATCCGTCCGGCTGCCGTGTCTGCTCGCTCGCACTCCTCCACAAGGGTGGACATGAGGTCAGCGAGTTTGTCGACCCCCGGGACGGCAGCGATCGGTGTGATGGCGTAGTCCCACAGTGCTTTGAAGCCTTCCTTCAGCGCGAACTTGGTGGCGACTCCCATGAGGTCGGCCTCTGCCTCGGCCTCTGCAGGGAAGGCCATATAGGTCTCAAAGTTCTGGAGCGCGGTGTCGGCATTGTCCCTGGCCAGGTTGATCGTTCGCTCGTACTGGATCGCCAGGTTCGCGCACCGCGTTGCGACAGATCCACCCGCTGCAGACGGCCCCAAGGTGGTGACGTGGCCAGTGACAACCTCCGGTGTGTCGAACGTCAGCGTGGACTCCTGGCGTTGCAGGAACTGCGCCGTCGCCTGATTCCCCGCTGCTCGCTGGAGCCGGGTGAGCGACCCCGCGTTCAGCGCCGACTGCCCCTCACTCGTGGCCGGGTTGCTCGTCACCGGCCTGCGGGGAGGGGGACGTTCACGCTCCGGCACGAGGAGCGGATCCCGGGACTGCACCATCGCACGCACCTTCCACTGTGAGAGTTCGGCCGGGTCGATGGGGTCTCAGGTCGATGCTGGCTGACGAGATGACTGACCCCATTACCCGCCGGGCGCCTCAACCTCTTCCTCGGGGCTGGGTTCTTCCTCGCGCTGGACGGACATCGCCTGCAGCGGCTCCTCCTCCTCGCCTTCCTCGCGCTGTATGCCGAGGGGTGCCTCGTCGGCGGACCGCTGGACGGCTGAGGGTGTCGGGGCCGGCCCAGCCATGACCCGTTCCGCGGTGGCGGAGGCCTCCCGCTCGAAGCGGTCGCTCGGGTCGCTCACCGCGATGCCGCCCCCGGCAGAGGTGCCGTCCACGGGACCGGACCGCTGCTGCACGACGTGGGTGAGCTCGTGGGCCAGAGTCTGTTGACCGGCTGCGCTCGAGGGGTCATAGGCGTCGCGCTGAAAGACCACGTGCGACCCGACGGTGTAGGCGTGGGCGTTCACGGACGCCGCAGATGAGTGGGCAGCACCGTCGTCATGCACGCGCACGTCGTTGAAGTCATGGCCCAGGCGGGACTCCATGTCGGCGCGGACCGGCTCGTCCAGGGGGCGGCCCGCTGAATTGATCACATCATGCACGGGTGAGCGCTCCTCCTCCAGGGCCGTGCTCACCCCCGCGTTGCCGGCGACGCGCTGCAGCCCGAGCAGGTCGGCGGGCGAGAGGACGTCGGTCCGCCCCTCAGCGGCCGCCCGTGCGGCCGCGGGACGCTGCGTCTCCTCGTCGATCCGCGCAGACTTGGGGCGCAAGGTGCTGTCGTCAACGTCGTGGTTGTGGTCATGCATGGTCGTTCCCTCCGGGCGCAGGTCCCTTGAGTCTGTGGGACTCACGCGCGCGGCGCGAGGAGCGTCCAGACCCCCTTGCGGGCACGCCTGGTGGCCCGATGGGGCAAGGGTGTCCGGCCGCGTGGGCAGAGGCTGTCAAAACCACTCATCAGCCCTTGTCCGGCCCACCTGCGGGGTCTACGGTCGCGCCATGGAGGTCGGACTGTGCCGCCGCTGGATCCGGGGTGCGCCGCTCATCGCAGCGGTGGTCCTGCTGGCCCTGTCCGCCCTCCTCCTCGGTGTCACACCCGCCGCCGGCACTGTTGCGGCAGCGACAAACACCGGCACTGTTGTGGCATCGCCAGACACCGACGAGAGCAGTCAGGCTCTGGAGTGGGAGGGGACGATCAACGGGCGGCCGATCACCGAGATTGACGCCAATGACCCGCTGCGGCTGGACCCGGAGGAGGGTGCTCGGCTCGCCCTCACTCTGACCAACACGTCTCCGGAGGAACTCAGCATCCGCAGCGTGCGTCTCGATGGCACGGTCATGGGGCTGACGATGTACAACTTCACCACCCGTATCGACCTGGTGATGGCGCCCGATTCGGTGACGACCCGGACCTTCGACCTCGACCTCATCGATCTGTCCGGTCAGGCCACCGGGCTCATCCCCTCCCGGCTGCAGCTGCTCGATGGTGAGCGCAACGTTCTGCAGGAGGCGAGTTTCCCGGCCGATATCCGCGGGTCGGTGAACTCCGTCTATGGCATCTTCGGGCTCGCCGTGCTGGGCATCACCCTGGTCCTGCTGGGATCCCTGCTCCTGGCGATCCGTCGCACCCAGCTCCCGGGCAACCGCTGGCGTCGGGGGGTCCGTTTCCTCCCGACCGGGATCGGCCTGGGCCTCGTGCTGACCTTCACGCTCTCAGCCACCCGACAGTTGGCGCCGAGTGCGACCTCCTGGACGACGATGGTGTTGCTGTGTGCGGCAGCATCCTTCGCCGTCGGCTATTTCCTGCCCATCGGGGTGGGCGATGAGCAGGAGATCGCCGGCGAAGCCGCGGACACGGACCAGGAGTTCACCGACGACACGCAGGACCTGGAGTCGGTGGGGGTCGACGTGGACGCCGACGCTGCGACCGGGACGGTCCCCGCGACGGCACAGTCGAGCGGCCACTACTGGACGAGCAGCGGAGCAGGAGCGGCTGGGACCGACCAGCCAGGGGCAGAGGACGACTGGTGAGCCGGCACTCAGGACCGCTGGTGAGGTGGGTCGGGGTCCTGGTGCTCCTCCTGCTTCCACTGGTCGGCGGCGGGGCCGTGCTGGCCGACGGGGGACCATCCAGGAGCGGCACCACTGCTGAGGGGGTGTGCCACGAGGCCACCGCCACCGGCGCGCCGTCACCCATCTCGACGCAGCCGGACACCGGTGAAGACTGCGCACGGTCAGGCCCTGGCGTTCCCACCGCCACGGAGGCCGCCCCCACCGCGCGCACGGGGGATGAACCGACCAGCACCGACACCCCCACCTCCCCTCCCGGCCCGGAGCCGACCTCCCCTCCCGACCCCACCTCACCCGTCTCCCCGACGCCCACCGCGACTGCGGAACCCACAGCGACAACGGCCCCCGAGCCGGCTCCGACCGCGACGCCACCGGCTCCGACGGCAGCCCCCCAACCGACGCCGACCGTGCCCCCGGGGGCCGACCCGATCACCGGTGACCGCCCGACCGTGTCGGAGACCGCCGGCCAGGACCCGGTTGACCCCGCCGAGCTGCTGGTCACCGAGGTGGTGCTCACCCTGAACGCGACCAGTGGCGAGGTCGGGGCGCCGTTGAGCTGGACCGCCACCGTGTATGACGGGACGGCTCCGGTGCCCGGAGCGACAGTGCACTTCCTGGGTCAGCTGCTTGGGCAGGAGGACGTGGAGGAGACGCTGTCCACGGACGACGGAGGCTCCGCGTCCCTCACGCACACGCGTCTGGAGCCAGGAACGGAGACCCTGACGGTCACGGTCGAGTCTGAGGGAGGAGCGATATCCGCGACGCGGACCTTCCTCTGGTGGGAGGGGAACGACAACGGACTCGTGATTGAGCTGGAACCGTTGAACGGCAGCGGGCTGGTGGGTGGGACGGCTGAGTTCGTGGCCACAGTGACCGACAACGGGGCACCCGCCGTCGGCGAATTGGTCGACTTCAGGGGCCTGATGGACGGGCAGGAGACCGTCTGGCTCGAGGGAGTGACCGGGGAGCACGGCACGGCGACGTTCCACCACAGCAGGGAGGTGGCGGGCACGGAGGACATCCTGGTGGTGCTCTGGGAAGCGGAGGTGGACGCCGAGACCACGTTCACCTGGCGGGGACCTTTGCAGGTCACGATGTCTGCCGGAGACGGCAGTGCCGAGGTGGGCAGCACCGTCCAGTGGACGGCCACCGTCACTGACGCGGAGCTGGGTTCCGCGTGGGAGCAGGGGGTCAGCGTCCGGTTCCTGGGACGGATGGCAGGGCAGCCCGACGTGGACGTGACGCTCACCACGGGCCCTGACGGAGTCGCCACCTACCTGCACACCCGAAGTGTGGCCGGCATGGAACTCCTTGAGGTCACGGCCACCCTCGGGGACGAGTCGGCGAGCGATGAGGCCAACTTTGAGTGGTTGGAGCCCGCACCTGTCACGGAGATCGAGATCGAGCCGCAGGATTCCAGCGGGCTGGTCGGCGAGCCGGTGGAGTTCCTGGCCACGGTCACACTCGGCGATGACCCCGTGTCCGATGAGTTCGTCTTCTTCTCCGCGACGATGGTCGGTGTCGGCGAGGTCTACCTCGAGGGGACGACCGACGATGAGGGGCAGGTCGCCTTCCAGCACACCCGAGCCGTCCCCGGGACAGACAACATCAGCGTCTCCACCTACCCAAGCAGTGCCGAGGCTGACACCACCTTCATCTGGGAGCCCATGGAGGTGGAGATCACCCTTGAACCACTGGAGGCCAGCGGTCCGATCGGCGAGCCAGTGGAGTTCGTCGCCACCGTGACGGGGAACGGGGAGCCGCTCGAGGGGGAGACCGTCTACTTCTCGGCCTACTGGGAGGGCGAGGAGGGCGGCTCGACCTTCCTGGACGGTGTGACGGACGCGAACGGCATCGCGCGGTTCGAGCACGCTGAGGACCGAACTGGGGTCCAGAACATCGCCGTCGACACTCCGGCATACGGCCAGGAGGCCTGGGCAGAGACCACGTTCACGTGGGAGCCCGTGGAGGTCGAGCTCACGCTCGAACCACTCGACTCGAGCGCCGAGGTCGGTTCGACGGTCGAGTTCGCGGCCACGGTGATGGCCAACGGGACACCCCGACCGGGCGTGCTCGTGTACTTTTTCGCCGCCTACGAGGACTCTGATGACTATGTGTCGCTGGAGGCGGTGACCGACGAGGACGGTGTGGCACGGTTCTTGCACACCCGACAGGACTATGGCCTCGAGAACGTCATCGTCTCCACCTACGCCCTGGAGAACGAGGTCTCTGCTGAGACGACGTTCACCTGGCGCGGGCCGCTGCAGGTGCAGCTGTCCTTTGAGAGCGGCAGCGCCGATGTCGGCACCGAGGTCACCTGGACCGCCACGGTCAGTTCGGAAGACCCAGGGAGTATTGGGGCGGCTGCCCCCGGTCTCGAGCCAGCCTGGGAGGAGGGGGTCAGCGTCCGGTTCCTGGCCCAGATGGCCGGTGAACCCGACGTGGACATCACGCTGCCCACCGATGCGGACGGGATCGTTTCCTTCACGCACACGCGGCTCGTGCCGGGCACCGAGATCCAACTGGTGACGGCGACGGTTGGGGCGGAGACAGCAACTGCCGACACGACGTTCGAGTGGCTGCAACCCGACCCGACCGTGCAGATCGAGGTCGAGCCACGCGACGCAGCGGGTCCGGTGGGTCAGCAGGTGGAGTTCGTCGCAACGGTCACCGGGGACGGGGAGCCCCTAGAGGGCCAGCTCGTGTACTTCTCGGCGCAGATGGAGGCAGAGGTGCCCGGGGTCTTCCTCGTGGGGCTCACTGGCGCGGACGGGACCGCGAGCTTCGAACACAGCCGGGAGGTGACCGGTGTCGAGGCCATCACCGTCGAGACCCCGGCGTTCGGCCAGGAGGCCTGGAACAGCACGAGCTTCACCTGGGAGCTGGCGCCACCACTGATCGTTCTCCACCAGAACTCCACCAGCGGCGGGATCGGGACGCCGTTGCAGTGGAGTGCGACGGTCACGTCCGGCGACGAGGTGGTCGAGGGTGCCAGCGTCCGCTTCCTGGGTCAGCTCAGCGGTCAGCCCGACGTGGACGTCACGGTGCTCACCGATACTGACGGGGTGGCCACCTACAGCCACACCCGGACCGTGGCCGGCACTGAGAGCCTGATGGTCGGGGCCACGGTGGATGACCAGACGGTCTTTGCCAACGGCTCCTTCGAGTGGCTGGTCCCCGTGCCCATCATCGAGATCGAGGTCCAACCGTCGAACGGCTCTGGTCCGGTCGGGACCACCCAGGAGTTTGTCGCCGCGGTGACTGTCGACGGAGAGCCTGCTGCGGACCAGCTCGTGACCTTCACCGCGACCATGACGGGCGCCGCGCCCGTGTCGATCCAGGGGGAGACCGACGCCAAGGGGGTGGCTCGGTTTGACCACAGCAGGAGCCTTGACGGCGTGGATTCGATCACCGTCCAGGCCGCCGTCTCCGGCCAGACGGTCGTGGCTCAGACGACCTATACCTGGCAGGCGCCAGCGGCTCCGCCGACGCTCACGCTGACCCAGAGCGGCACCAGCGGAGTGGTGGGCACGGACCTGGTGTGGACCGCCACGGTCACCTCAGGAGGTGAGCCGGTGCAGGGGGCCAGTGTCCGGTTCCTCGGCCAGCTCCCGGGTGATGGACCCGTGGACGTCACAGTGACGACCAACGCCAGCGGCCAGGCGACGCACACCCACAGCCGCTCGGTCGCCGGCACCGAGAGCCTCCAGGTCACTGCCACCATTGCGGGGCAACCGCTGATCGAGACGGGGTCGTTCACCTGGCTGGCCGAGCCCACGGACCCGCCGGGAGGCGAGACGCCGGGTGAGCCGCCGGGAGGTGAGACGCCCGGTGAGCCGCCGGGAGGTGAGACGCCCGGTGAGCCGCCGACACAGACGCCGGGTGAGCCGCCGACGCAGGAGCCGGGTGAGCCGCCCGCTGGCGAAGCTCCGCCGACGAGCCTGCCGGTCACGCCGACACCGGTCACGGCGACGACCCCTGGTCCCGAGGATGAGGGCGCACCTGAGCCTGACCCGGAACCCGGCACCGAGACCGAGGCCGGCCCAGCGCCATCGACTGACGTGCCCGGAACACCACCTTCCAGCGCCCCGCCCCTGACCACCGTGGCTCTGGGAAGTGCATCGGCCACGCCCGGAGGTGACCTGGAGGTGACCGGCACCGGTTGCGAGCCGGGCAGCACCGTGACCATCACCCTGGCGGGCGAGGCCCTGGCAACCACCACGGCAGATTCCACCGGAGCCTTCTCGGCCAGGGCAGCCGTGGCCAGTGTCCCGCTCGGGCAGTATGCCGTTGACGTCCAGTGCGGGGACGCGACCGGTGAGGCTGTCGTGGACCTGGTCTCCACGGCTGAGTCGTCAACGGCCGTCGCCTCGGCAGCCTCAGCGGCGGCGGTCCTGACGTTCTTCGTGCTGCTGGGCAGCAGCGTGTTCCGCTCCACCTTCGGCTCGGTCGGCTAGGCCGGCGCCACCCCTGTCTCAGAGATCGTGCTCAGGTGGGACGTGCCGACCTGCCCGTGCTGACGCGGGCACGGTGCTCCAGGCCGAGGGGCACCAGGCCGACTGCGCCGATGCAGCAGAGGAGCGCGAGCACCACGGAGACGGGGGAGTGGAGCCTGGCGCCGAGGATCCACGTCGCCAGGACCAGGACGACGCCGAGGACGGCACCGATCGCACCCATCCCGGCCATGGTGACGACCCGGACGGGCCGGGCCTGCCGCAGGACCGGGCGCAGCAGCGACTCGCCATAGGCGAAGGCGAACAGCAGCCCCAGGACGACGATGGCACCGGGCAGGCTCAGCAGCCGCCCCCAGGGTGGACCGTCCGGAGGCAGCAGCTGGGCCGTCGCCTCGAGCTGCGTGCCGTCCGGACCCGAGACTGTTGCCCGCAGCGGACCGACGGCATAGATCCGGGCACCGCTGAGGTTCACCGTCTGCTGATCCGTCACCACCGCGCTGCCGGAGGGCAGGTCCTGGCCGGCGAGGGTGAGCTGGAGTCGGCTGCCAGCCTGCACCGGGGTGCCGTCCAGAGTGGCGACCTCCCGTCCAGCGTCCAGCTGCGTTGTCAGCTGCGGGTCCCCGGCCGTGGGCCCGATGGTGAGCGCGAGCAAGGCCAACGCTGCCAGGATGGCGGCGGCGAGCAGGCTGCGGCGTGCCAGGGCTGCCCGTCGGGGGGACTGCTTCGGCGGTGTCTGTTGCAGCGGTGGGGCACCGCTGGCCGCCCCCGCGCCCGCCCCTGCCGCAGAGGGAGCGGCTCCGTGCCCAGCGTCCTTCGGCCCAGCGGACGGCGACCCAGAGGCCCCCTCACCGGCCGTGCCCAGCACGGCGGCACCGCCGACAGGCCTCGCCGACGCCGCGGTGCCGCCTGAGCCATCTGACGAGCGTGAGCTGCTCGCTGCCGACCTGTCGATCGCCCCTGACACCTGCGCCCCGACCATCGCCGCGCCGAGCGCGACGCCATGCTTGGGATGGGCGCTGACCGCGACCGGACGACTCAGCTGCCGCGTGAGCAGCTCGGTGACCAACGGGATGCGGGCCGAGCCGCCCACCAGCAGCACCGAGTCCAGCTCCGCGACGGTGAGGCTGGCGCTGGCCAGAGAGCGTTCGACGGCCGCGACGGTCTCCTCCAGCGAGGGCCTGAGCACCTCCTCCAGCTCGGCCCTGCCCAGGCGGACCGTGCGGTGCACGTCGCCCAGATCCACGGGGATGGTGACGTCGGTGTCGACGGAGAGGGCCTCCTTGGCGTCGGTGCACTCCCGCCGCAACCGGTTCAGTCCAGCCAGCACCGCCTCGTCGTCAGGATCGACATCGACATCCCCGAGGGTCGTCCAGACGTGTTGGAGCACAGCAGCATCGAAGTCCAGCCCGCCCAGGTGCTCGATGCCCTCGGGGGAGCCGAGCAGGGCAAAGCTGGCCGGGCCGTCCTTGCGGAGCACCGCCGCATCGAAGGTGCCGCCGCCGAGGTCATAGACCGCGACGGTGTCCCCGGTCTCGACACGCTCGGTCGAGGCGAAGTGCACCGCCGCCGCAGACGGCTCGGTGCACAGCACGACCGAGCCGAGACCAGCCATCCGTCCTGCCTGCTCAAGCAGCTCCCGACGGTAGGGCCCCCAGTTGGCCGGGCAGGTGAGCACGGTCGTCGCTGGCGGCCCGCCCTGGCCGGTGCTGACGTGACCCACGACCCACGTGAGCAGGTGCGCCATCAGGGCGTGGGCGGACATCGGGGTCCCTGCCACCATGATGTTGGTGTCGTCCCCGATGCGGCGTTTGAACTCGGTGGCCAAACCGCTGGGATCGGCCGCTCCACGCCGCAGCGCGGCCTCGCCCACCAGGAACTCACCCTCGCTCGTCCGGAACACCGCGGACGGGATCTGGGGGCTGTGGTCACCGAGCGGGACGACCTCCGCGTGCCCCTCGTGCCACACCGCCGCTGCCGTGAACGTGGTCCCGAGATCCACCCCGAGGATGTAACCGCTCCGGCCCACCATCAGCGCACCAGACCCAGGTAGTCGCCGAACTCACGCTCCAGCACGAGTCGACCCAGCTTGCGATACTCCTGCTGCACCGCGCTCACCAGATCACCCATGCCCACCGGGCGTCCGGCGGCGGCGGCCAGGTAGGCCGCGGTCGTGCTCGCCGAGCGGATGTCGCCACCCGCGAGCTCGAAGGAGCGGGCGCAGAAGTCCAGGTCCAGGTCGTCCGTCACCGGCAGCGGGGGCGCCAGGCAGCGACTCCACAGCTCGCGGCGCAGCTCCTCGGTCGGGGCCGGGAAGTCGATGATCGCATCGAGTCGCCGGGTGAAGGCCTCGTCGATATTGGCCCGCAGGTTGGTGGCCAGGACGGCGAGCCCGTCGAAGGACTCCAGCCGCTGCAACAGGTAGGCACTCTCGATATTGGCGTATCGATCGTGCGCGTCCTTCACCGAGCTGCGCTTGCCGAAGACGGCGTCGGCCTCGTCGAAGAAGAGCACTGCGCTGACCCCAGCGGCCTCGGTGAAGATCCGCTCCAGGTTTTTCTCCGTCTCCCCGATGTACTTGTCCACCACCGTGGCCAGGTTGACCGTGTAGAGGTCCAGTCCCAGGTCGTGGGCGATGACCTCGGCCGCCATCGTCTTGCCGGTGCCGGACTCGCCCCCGAACAGCGCGGTGATCCCCACCCCACGCCCACCGCCTCGACGCATCCGCCAGGCAGTCAGGACCGTATGCCGGTGCCTCGCCCGGGCGGTCACGTCCCGCAGGGCGGTCCCCACCGCGGGGGTGACCACCAGGTCCTCCCAGCCGACCTCTGGGCGGATGCGCCTCGCCAGCCGCTCCAGGCCAGCGGCGTTCTGGGCCTGGACGCCGACCTGGAGGTGCTCTCGTCCCAGGGAGGTGCCGTCCGCCGCGGCCGCAGTCCTGGCAGCGGCCACGGCACGGGCCACCTGGGCAGGGGCCAGGACGAGATGCTCGGCCAGCCCGTCGAGGGCCGCCAGGTCGGCGCCTAGGTGCTGCGCCCACACCTCGGCCCGCTCGGCGGGGTCGAGCGGGCTCACAGTCATGCTCAGCGGAGCCTGCGTCGACCACTGCGGGTCCCAGGTGTCGGCACCGGTGAGGATCACGGGAGTCGCGGCGGTGGTCAGCATCCGCAGCGCCTCCGGTGCCGCTCTGGCCAGCGCTTCGACGGGACCGGCGACCAGGCCGGCGTCGCTGAAGATCGCCTCCCGGCAGGCCGTGCGGATCAGCTCGTCCGGTGCCGGATGACCTGGCACCTGGCTGAGATCCAGCGCGATCGCGCCCAGACCGACCTCGGCGAAGGCCGCAGCGCCGACCGAGGTGCCGGTCCCAGGGGTGTGCTCGCGCAGGTGGAGCAGGCGTGCCCCTGAGGTCAGGGCCCGCCCGAGTCGGGCCGCTAACGGGACCGGATACGGATGGGGGTCCAGCAGATACGGCGCCAGCTCCGGTGCCGGCTCCACACTCCCGAGCAGGTGGGCGGTGACCCGGTCCGGGACGCGCAGTGCGCGGGTCAGGAACGGCCGGTCTCCGTCCTCGACGTGCAGCAGGCCCTGCCGCACGAGACCACCGGACGGGCTCAGGCGCGCCCTGGCGTCGACGTCATCGGGTGCCGCCCCCACCACCGCCAGCGCCAAGCCGGTGGTCGCCCGTCGTCGGCTGACGTCGTCGTTGAGGTAGCCGTAGAGCCGTTCGAAGCGACTGTCCAGATCGGGCAGCAGGGTGGCCAGCACCAGATCCAGGTCCAGGTCGTCCAGCCCTGCGGATCGGGCCAGCCGACGCAGCGACAGCGGGTGACCAGAGCCCTCCAGGCGGTCTCCCAGCTCCTCCGCCTGGCCCACGGTCCTGGTGTCGACGCCGGGGTCCGCAGCGGGCGTGGCGAGCAGGCGGACGGCGGTCTCGTCGCTGACATAGAGCCCGCGAAAGGGATCCTCCGGCGCCGGGTCGTCAGCCTGTCGGTGCTGCACCAGGGCTCTCACCCGGTCTTCGATGACGGCCAGCCGGGCGTGCAGGTAGGCCAGGTCCGGAGAGGGTGGCGACATCGGCCTCGAGGGCTCGGCCCCCGTCATGGCTTCTTCGTCCGGGAGGTGCGCTTCATCGCGGGGCGGCGCTCGGCCCGTCGGGTCTCAGCGTTGTGCGGAGCCTGCGGTGACGGCCAGCCGTGGACTCCCTCCAGACCCACCCGTGGCGGCTCCTGCACCGGGGGTCCTGTGGTGAATCCCTGCCGGGTGGCCAGCGGGGCGGTGACCACGAGGTCGAGCGAGGGTTTCAGCTCACCGCCGAGGGCCGTCCAGACGTCAGCGAACGAGCGGTCCTCCGGAGGCGGCAGGGCGATCGTCATCGCGACGGGGCTGGTGGCCTCTGCCAGGGAGCCGGTGAGCAGATCCGGTGGCACGAGGTCGAAGCGCAGGAAACTCTCCAGCAGGTGGGCCAGCAACCGGTGCTCATCCTCGGGGCGGGCGGTCCAGGCGGTGATCAGATAAGAGAGCTTGAAGTGGCGTGGGGGCAGCTGCCGCCCGATCACGACCTGGTCTGGTGAGTACTCGTTGATCATGCCCCGCGACCGTCGTCGCAGGTCCTCGCGGATGTCATAGAGGTAGACGTCGATCGTGGGCGCGCTGCGGCGCCCCGACCACTCCTTGGTCGGGGCATCGAAGACAACCTCGACGTCCTTCGTGCCGGTCGCTTCCCGCTCGATGAGCGACTTGACGGCGGCGTCCACCTCGTGGATCACCCTCGCAGTCTCCCAGCGGGGGCCCGGGTGCGGAACCGGACGTGGCGCCGAGCCCGGGGCAGGACCTGTTGCCCGGAGGGGCAGAGCATCCTGCCCGGTATGCCGTACCTGCCCCGTGGGTCTGTCGGGTCACCTCGCCGCGCCGTACGCTGGGTCGACGGGCGGCCCAGGACGTCCGCCTGCGTCTGGTGAGGAGGCGTCACGGTGGCTGATCCGGTGGTTGAGCTCGAGCCGGTCGTGGCCGTCGTCGAGCCGGGGGGGCAGACCCGCGTCGTGGTCACAGTGGTCAACGAGAGCAGCATCGTCGAGGGATACCGCGTCGAGGTGCTCGACGATGTCGGGGGACACGGTCGGGACGTGAGTGGGCCCGCCTCCTGGTCGGAGGTGCTGCCCGCCGAGGGCACCAGGAGCGCTGACGGTGACGGGGTTGACCTGACGGTCTATCCGGGCCAGCAGGGCGTTGTCGTGGTTGTCCTGTCCCCACCCACCGGCACCCGGGTGCCCGGGGGACGCTGCCCCTTCGCCGTGCGGGTCACCTCGGTCGTCGACCCTGGGGCCAGCACCGTGGTGGAGGGCGACCTCGAGGTCGGCAAGGTATCTGCGCTGCAGGCCAAGCTGGTGCCGGTGACCTCCACCGGGCGGTGGAGCGGCAGACACACGGTGGAGCTGTCCAACTGGGGGAACACTCCCGCCAGGTTGCGCGTGGTGGCCGAGGATCCCGACCGTGCCCTGGGCTTTCTCGTGGACCCGGACCTGGTCGAACTGCCTGTCGGGGCGTCCGCACCCGTGCGGTTGAAGGTCCGCACCCGCAACCCGCAGCTGCGTGGCACTCCGGCGCGCCTGCCCTTCACGGTGCGGGCCGAGCCGGCAGATGTGGTCCCTGGGCAGCAGCCTCCTCTGCTGGCTCCCGGCGTGCCCGCGCCCGAGACGGCGACTGTCGACGGCGCCTTCAACCAGAAGCCGATCCTGACGACCGGCGTCGTGCTGGGGGCAGGTCTGGCGCTGGCCTGCGTCGCCGGCCTGGCGGCATACGGGCTCATGCAGCGGGGCGAGGCGGCCCCGACGTTCCAGGAGCTCGGCGTGCCGGACACCCCGCAGGTCACCGTGGACGCGGCCGGGCCGGCCTCGGTGCGGGTGAGCTGGGTCCCCATCGAGCAGGTCGAGGGTTACAAGCTCCTGCAGTTCGATGACCAGGGCGCCGTCTCCGGGGAGACGCTGCTGGCACCGGAGCTCGGCGCGACGGTGGTGGACGGCCTCGAGCCGGAGCAGGAGTACTGCTTCACGGTCGCGGCGGTGCGGGGTGAGGTCCAGTCGCCGCAGTCGCAGCCGGAGTGCGCCACCACCGAGCAGGAGGCGGTTGCCCCCACCACGCCGGAGCCCACCACGGACGATCCGGGGGAGACCACCGCGGAGGATCCCTCGGCCGAGACACCCACCGACCCCGGTGAGGGCGGTGTCACGCAGGAGCCGACGGACGCCCCAACCGAGGGTGGGGAGACCGGCACCACCGCGCCCCTGCCCGCGCCCGTCCCGCCGATCGACGGACCCAGCGAGACGCCGACCGTGGAGCCGCCACCGTTTGCCCCGGGGGAGTGGGCAGCGGTGCTGGGCGTCTTCGTCGTGGAGGGCCTGGCCGAGACGCAGGCCACTGAGCTGGCAAGCGCCCTCATCGCCGAGGAGGTGGAGGCCGTGGCCGTCTCCACCGACGACTTCCCCGACCTCGGAGTCACCCGGCCCGGCTGGCTCGTGCTCTCCGAGGGCTATGCCACCTCCGCCGAGGCGTTGAGCGCCTGCCAGGAGCTCAACGCCGAGCTGCCCGACCTGGTGCAGTTCTGCAACCCACCGGTGCAGCCGATCAGCCCCTGACCCCTCCAGTTCATGGGCTGGGGGGCAACAGGTGGGGGGGGGCATCCTCACCGCCCGGTTAGCGGGACGGGCGGGCGAGCAGGGTGAGCTGGCTCAGCCCGGCGACGTCCTGCACCCGCTCGTCGTCGCCGGTGTGCGCCTCGCCGATGCTAATCGTCAGGCGGCCGACGGGCACCCCCGTGTCGAAGGGCACCTCCTGCGGGTCCGGGGTGCGCGTGAGTTGCACGACCTGGCAGGAGCCGTCCGGGAGCTGGACGTCCAACTGCGTCGGGATGTGCTGCAAGGGTCGCTCAGAGGCGTCGGTGACCCCGGTGGCGACCCGCAGCTCCCGCACCCGCGTGGCAGGGAAGGTCAGCACCACCCGGCCGCCACGGCCCTCACCGCAGGCCGGACGTGTCTGCGGTGGGGTCCACCCGGTGACCCACGCGGTGAGGGCGTCGGCGTCGAGGAGGCCGTTGGGATGGTGGTCCCCGACGACAGACTCCTCCGGGACTGCCTGCGCGCTGACGTCCCGGATCGGGTCGAGGCGGTTGGTCACGTCATACCACCGGTCGATGGTCCAACCGGCGGGGTTTCGGCCCACAGCGGCCAGCCCACCGAAGACCACCACGGCGACGAGGGCGGTGACCCCGACCCGGCGCCATCGATAGAGCGGGGGGAGGCTGCGCCGATAGGCCTGTCGGGCCTGCCGGGTGTCGGACCGCAGCATCCGCTGCCACCAGCTGCGCCGTCGCGGCTCCTGTCGACGGGCGGGCGCGCCGGCCGCCAGGACCTGACCGCAGTGACCGCAGAAACGGCGCTCCGCCCCGTTGGGCCGACCACAACTGGGGCAGGCGCCGTTGGTGGCAGCCAGGGGCGGGTCCGGTGCGACAGCCGAGAGTCTCCCCTCCCCACGGGGGCCCGCAGCAGAGACATCCGCCGCTGACCCCTGGCGCCCACCTGCTCCTGGGACGGGCGCCGTCGGAAGCGGTGCAGTGGGGTCGCTCAGTGGTGCGGTGATGTCCCCCTCGTCACGGACTGGGGCGGACTCGCGCACAGGTTGGCGGCCCTCGGGCGCGTCCGGCCCGTCGTCCCAACCCAGATAGATGCCACAGAACAAACAGAACTGGGTGCCCGGTGGGTTGGGCTCCCCACACCCGGTGCAGACGTCGTTCACGACAGTCACCTCCAAGGGACGAGGGTCGACGGGACGGGACGGGTGGCCGATACTGGGAGGGTCTGAAGCCCGAGGAAAGGGACACCGTGGCCGTATGCACCAGTTGCGGGCTGCGCAACGAGCAGAGTGCGGTCTTCTGTGCCCGGTGCAACCACTTCCTGGAGTGGGAGGAGGCGGCGATGCAGGTGGCCTCCACCGAGCCGGAGCCAGGGCCCGGACCAGGGCCGGACACGGAGCCAGGGCCGGACACGGAGCCAGAGCCGGACACAGAGCCAGAGCCGGACACAGAGCCAGAGCCGGACACAGAGCCAGAGCCGGACACAGAGCCAGCAGTCGAGACAGCAGCCGGCACAGCGCCCATCAGTGAAGAGGAGACTTCTGACGCGCCACACCCGGAGCCGGGTGTGGCCACACCAGCCGCCGCCGAGACCTCGGACGGTGCGCTGGCCCCGGTGGCCCGAGTCCTGGACACCATCGACCGGGGAGCGCAGCTGGCTCACGAGCAGGGGCGCCCGGACCTGGTCGAGCACCTCGAGGCGGCCCGCACCCGTCTCCGGCAGGGCACCGCCACCGTGGCCGTCGTGGGCGAGTTCAAGCAGGGCAAGTCGACCTTGGTCAACGCCCTGCTGCAGACCGCTGTCTGTCCGGTGGACGCCGACATCGTCACGGCGGTGCCGACCGTCGTGAGCCACGGGGAGACGGTGGGCGTCACGGCATACCTCCAGCCGGTCGGGGACGGCCCGGTGCGTCCGGTCGCAGCGTCCCTCAGCGAGATGCGCGAGCTGGTCGCCGCGCACCCCGGCGAGGGCGGGCAGCGCTATGTCGAGGTGCACCTGCCGCACCGGATGCTGCGAGCGGGGCTGCGGCTCATCGACACCCCGGGGGTGGGCGGGCTGGACTCGGCCTACGGGCAGCTGGCACTGGGTGCGCTGCAGACGGCCGACGGTGCGCTCTTTGTCACGGATGCCTCCCAGGAGCTGACCCAGCCGGAGCTGGACTTCCTGCGCTCGGCGACAGAGCGATGCTCCGCCACCGCGCTGGTGGTCAGCAAGACCGACCTCTATCCAGAGTGGCGCAGGATCGTGGCTCTCAACACCGACCATCTGCGCTCCGCCGGGATCGACGTGCCCGTGCTGCCGGTGTCCTCGTTCCTGCGGCTGCGGGCCACGACCGACCCGGCCCTGAACGAGGAGGCAGGCTTCGCCCCGCTCGTGGCCCACCTCGCGGCAGTGGTGCAGGGGCAGGCAGGACGGGCGGCCGAGCAGGCCTCGGCCGAGGTGGACTTCGTGGCCGAGCACCTCGCCGCCGCAACGCGAGCCGAGAGGGCTGTGCTCGCTGAGCCGGTCCGCTCCGAGGAGGTCATCGAGGACCTGGGGCGGACCCGACAGCGAGCGGCCGGTCTTGCGGCGGCCTCGGCCAGCTGGAAGGTGGCGCTCGCGGACGGGGTGCAGGACCTCATCGCGGATGTGGACCACGACCTGCAGCAACGCCTGAGGGCGGTCCTGCACGAGGTGGAGGGCGTGATCGACAGCGGTGACCCCCTGGACACCTGGTCGGACACCGAGGTCTGGCTGCGCCGCCAGGTGGCGACGGCGGTGCTGGCCAACCGTGACCTGCTGCAGTCGCGGGCGACGGACCTCGCCGCGGACCTGGCGGCGGACTTTGAACTGACCGGTGGCGCGTTCGCGCTCCGGCTGCGGGGGCTGAGCGATGTGACCGAGACCGCCTCGTTGCCGGACGCGGCTGAGATCGCGCTGCGGCCCGGTCGGCTGCAGTCGGTCATGATGGTGACCCGCACCACGACCTTCGGCCCGATGCTGATCCTCGGCGTCGCAGGGCTGTTTGGCATCGCGATGCCAATCGTCGGGGTGGCAGCGGCCGCCGTCGGCGCCGGCCTGGGCAAGCGGGCACTGCGGGAGGAGACCGACCGGGTGAGATCCGGGCGGCGGGCACAGGCCAAGGCGGCGGCCCGCAAGTATGTCGAGGAGGTCTCTTTCGTGCTCAGCAAGGAGAGCCGGGACAGCCTGCGGGTGACCCAGCGGCAGCTGCGCGACGACTTCCAGGCCAGGGCCGAGGTGCTGGAGGCCTCGCTGGCAGCGGCACACCGGGCAGCCCAGCAGGCCAGCGTTCTGCCGCCGGAGCAGCGGGCGGCCAGGTCCCGTGAACTGACGACACACACGGACCGCCTGACGCAGCTGAGCACCCCTGCGGGTGCCGGCCGGGCTGCAGGCTGAGCGGGGACCGGGACCGTGTCGGAGAGTCTGGCGAGCCGGGTCGGGGCGGTCATCGACCGTGCGGCCGACCGGGCGCCGAGCCTCGAGGTGTCCCAGGAGTTGCAGGCACTGCGGGCGCGGCTCGACGGTCCGCTGCGACTGGCCATCGCCGGCCGGGTCAAAGCCGGCAAGTCCACCCTGCTCAACGCCCTGGTCGGAGAGAACCTGGCGCCCACCGATGCGGGCGAGTGCACCCGCGTCGTCACCTGGTATAGCTACGGCCCGGCACCACGGGTGGTCCTGCACCCGGTTGACGGGCCGCCCCGCGACCGGCCGTTCCGACGTGACGACGGGTCGCTGAGCATCGACCTCGGTGGGGTCGCCCCGGAGCAGATCGACCATCTGGACGTGCGCTGGCCCACCCGGCGGTTGCAGGGGCTGACACTCGTTGACACCCCCGGCATCGCGTCCATCTCCACGGAGGTCTCCGCCCGCACCCATCGTGCCCTCACCGGTGAGGTCGGCCAGGTCGCGGTCGCCGACGCGGTCCTCTATCTGCTGCGGCACGCCCACGCCAGCGACATGAACTTCATGGAGGCCTTCCGTGACCGGCAGGTCACCGAGGGCACGCCGGTGAACACCGTCGGGGCACTGTCCCGGGCCGACGAGATCGGCTCCTGTCGGCTGGACTCGATGCAGGTGGCCGCGCGGGTGGCGCAGCGCTATGCCGAGGATCCGCGGGTGCGTCGGCTCTGCCCCACCGTGGTCCCGGTGAACGGGTTGCTCGGGCACGCTGCCGCCACCTTGCGGGAGTCGGAGTTTGCCAGCCTGGCGGCGATCGCTCGCCTCCCGCAGACGGAGGTGGCGGCCCTGTTGCTCACGGCAGACCGGTTCGGTCGCAGCGAGGCGCCGCACGACCCAGGCCCCGTGCCACGGCAGCACCTGCTCGGACGGTTCGGCCTGTTTGGGGTGCGGGTCGGAGTCCAGCTGATCGCGAGTGGCCGGGTGCGCAATGCCTCCGAACTGGCCGATGGCCTGCTGCAACGGTCCGGGCTGCAGGAGCTGCGTGCCCTGTTGGCGGTGCAGTTCACGGAGCGCAGCCGGTTGCTCAGGGCGCAGTCCGTGCTCGCCGGGCTCCGCTCGGTGCTGCAGCGAGGGGACTGGCCCGAGGCTGCGGACCTGCTCGGCGGAGTCGAGCGCCTGGTGTCCAGCTCGCACGAGCTGGAGGAGCTGCACCTGCTCGGGGAGCTGCGCACCGGGGCGCTGAGTCTGCCCACGGACCGAGCCGAGTCCCTGGAGCGGCTCTTCGGCGGCGCCGGCACCGGTGCGGCGACACGCCTGGGGGTGCCGGACGGGCCGCCCGAAGCGTTGCGACAGGAGGCGGTGGCCCAGCTTGACTCCTGGCACCGCGTGGCGCGGCACCCCCTCACGAGTCGGCAGCTTCATGTCCTGTGCCAGAGCGCCGTGCGCAGTCTCGAGGCGCTGCTGGACGGCGACCTGGCCACGAGGTCCTAGATCAGACCCTCGCGCAGCGCATACGCCACCGCGTGTGAGCGGTTGCGCAGCTGCAGCCGCGTGGTCAGGTCGTGGAGGACGTTCTTGACGGTGCGCTCGCTGTAGCACAGCTCCTGGGCAATCTCGGAGGTGTCGTGGCCATCGGCCACCAGCCGCAGAACCTGGACCTCACGAGGAGTCAGACCGGTGAAGGTCAGCCCGCGCGGGGTGAGCACCTGGCGCTGCAGCCGACCCAGCTGGGTCATCAGCCGCCCCAGCATGTCGCCGGGCACCTCGCCCTCGCCGGAGTTCACCCGGGTGATGACCCGGACCAGGTTCTCGGGAGTCGCATCGAGGCGCCGGATCAGGCCAGCCACCCCGGACTCGGCGGCCGTGACGAGACCGGCGTCGTCGATCGCGGTGGCGACGACGATCAGATGGGGCAGGTCGCCGCGGCGCAGCCCGTGCAGGATGCGGGTGGCGGACTCGTCGATAGTCTCGGTGACGACGATCGCGACCGTCGCCTGGTCGAGACGCGCCTCCTCGACAATCCGGACCTCGGGTCGTCCTCGCAGTTGGCTGACGACGCCAGCCTGGGAGATCGGGTCCGCGCCATGGATGTAGGTGGTGATTGGTGCACTCACGACAACCCCTCGTGTTTACCTCGATGACTGAGAGACCATCGTGGCGGGCACCGCTCAACAACCGCTCAACAACGAGTCCGGGAGCCTCTGCCCAGCATAGGCAGGACCGTGGTGCAGGCCGATGGCCGACAGCGCTGCCGTGGGGGCAGGCATGACTGCACCACCGGGCAGGACGGTGCAGCGCGTCGGGAGGGACGACGGCCCAGGGGGGCATGTGGGCTGCGCGGTCTGGCTATCCCGCGCGCAGCCCCTCCGGTCCCAGCTGCTCCAGCTGCTTCAGAAGCCACGGGCTGAGGGCCCAGGGGGCGGCAGTCGCGGCCGCGCGCAGATCCCGCGCGGACACCCAGTGCAGCTCCATCACTTCCTCGGGATTGGGACTCGGCTGCTCGGCGGTCCGGGCCGTGAGGACGGGGCACACCTCGTTCTCGACCGTCCCGGAGGGGTCCACCGCGCGATAGCGAAAGGAGGGCAGCAGCGGACGCAGGTCCGTGACCTGCAGACCCAGCTCGTGCCGGGCGTGCCGCCGCACCGCGTCAGCGAGATCTTCCCCGGGGCGGGGGTGACCACAGAAGGAGTTGGTCCACACCCCTGGCCAGGCGCGCTTTGTCAGTGCCCGCCGGGTGATCAGGAGCCGATCCTGCTCGTCGAAGAGATAGCAGGAAAAGGCGAGGTGCAGGGGCGTGTCCGCGTGGTGGACCTCCGCGCGGGGAGCGGTCCCGGTGGGCGTGCCGTCCTCCTCGAGCAGGATCACCTCGTCGGGCGGGGCCGCTCCGTGCGGCCCGGTGGCCTCGTGGGCTGTCTCGTCGGTCTCGGTCTCGGATGTCATCGGTGGTCCACCTCTCCTGTGTGTTGTCCGTGCTCGGTCCTCGGTGTCAGGCGCAGCGTCACGGCCCACCGCTCCCACGGTGGGGCCTCGTGCCAGTTGAGTCGCAGCGTGCGGAAGGCGCGATCGAGACGCCGACGGAGCTGTGGCAGGCCGTGCAGCGAGCGCACGGAGGCACCGACGGTGAGGGTCGTGACCAGGCTCACGCGCGCTCTGGGGCCGAGCACGAGCGCCAGGTCCATGTCGTCGTGGATCTCACGCTCGCCCCGGTGGACCCGTTCGGAGACCACGGCCCAGGCCTCCCGGCGCACCGCCATCGACGATCCCCACAGCACGTGATGTCCGGCAGCCGCCGCGCCGAGCAGGTAGTAGGTGCCCAGATAGACGATCGGGAGCAGGCGCCGCAGACCGAACGGAGCATCGTGGAAGACCCCGAAACCGCTCACAGCCACGGCGTGTGGGCGGTGGTCCAGAGCCTTTCGCACCTGCTCGACCCAGTCGTCTGCGGGCACCGAGTCGGCGTCGAGTCGGGCGATGACGGAGCCGAGGGCCGCGTCATAACCCGTGGCGGCGGCGGCCGGTATGCCGATGGAAGGCTCGGTGATCACGCGTGCGCCGTGCGCGCGGGCCACGTCTGCGGAGTCATCCGTGGAGGCGTTGTCGACGATGATCACCTCCAGCGGCGACACCGTCTGGCGGGCGAGCGCTCCCAGGCACTGCCGCAGGTGCTCCCCGTCGTTGCGGACCGGAATGACCACGCTGACCTCAGCCACGGAGCCCGCCCTCCCTGGCCAGACCCATCGCGAGGAGCGCACCACCGGCAACAGAGCCGAGCGTCCCGGCGGCGAGGTCCCCGATCGTGTCGTCATAGCCGACGCCGATGGCGTCGGTGATGACAGTGTGGCCAAACCACTCTCCTGTCTCCCACAGCACCGCGAGCAGCGCCCCGAGGGCAGCGGTGACCACGACGACGCCAACCGCCGGCAGCCCGGGGGACACCAGCCTGGTGCGCCACAGCACGACCATGAGGACCACGGCGAGCAGCCCGTTGGCGGCCACGTGTGCCACTATGTCGAGCCCCGGGACGGTGACGAACCAGTCGAGTGTCGCGGCCCATGCCGAGAGGATCAGCGTCGCGCCGGTCGCGGCCTGCAGCGCCCCCGGGAGCTGCGTCAGGCGCGCCACGGTCAGCCCCAGGAGCACGAGGGCGAAGAGCGCCACCACAACCCCGTCCCACCAGAACGCGGTCGCGAACGAGGCAACACCGGCGAGCGCGACCACGTCGGTCGCGAATCGGGCCCAGCCGGGGCCGGGGACGCGGAGCTCAGGAGGCAAGAGACATCCAGATGAAGAGTTGGGTGATCAGGAACCCGGTGAGCAGGTTGAGCCAGATGAACCGGCGCCAGCCTGCGTTGGCCCCTTGGCACTGCGCGTCGGTCAGGCTCAGGTAGGGGGCGATGCTGGCGGCATACGGCAGGGCGAGGAGGCCCGCGAGGGCGGCTGGCCACCCGGTCGGGAGGAGCAGCAGACCCGCGAGCAGGTAGGCCGCGAAGGCTGCGCGCACAGTGCGGGCGGCGCCGAGCCAGGTGGCGATGGAGGCGATGCTCGCTGCCCGGTCGGCCTGGATGTCCTGGACTGCGCCGAAGGCCTGGGACGCCATGCCCCAGACAAAGAACGCGGCCAGTGCGGCGATAACCGGTGCGGTGAAGGGAGCGTCGGCGAGCGTCAGACCGAGGACGGCGGGGCTGACGAAGTGGGTGCTGGAGGTGACCGAGTCCAGGACCGGCCGCTCCTTGAAGCGCAGGAAAGGTGCGGAGTAGGCGATCACCGCGAAGATGCTGACCGCCAGCACCAGGGTCGAGGTGAGGTCGCCGATGGTGGCAAGTAGGACGACGAATGGCAGGTTGGTCAGGACGGCCGCCCAGAGGGTCAGCCGGTGCCAGCGGCGGGAGAGGACGACGCCCTCGATCCCGCCCTTGCGGGGGTTGCGGAGGTCGGATTCGTAGTCGAAGACGTCGTTGACGCCATACATGAGCAGGTTGTAGGGGATGAGGAACCAGAGAGTCCCCAGCACCAGTGCCGTGCTGAGTCCGCCCCCGGCCAGCAGGTAGGCGGCCGCGAACGGGTAGGCGGTGTTGACCCAGCTCACCGGCCGGGAGGACCCGACCAGCTCTCGCACGGCGGCGCCCAGGCCGGACGGTGCCGTCTGGTCAGACCCGTCCGGTCCGGTCGCAGGGGCATGCTGGTCGGTGGTCCTCACGGTGTCGGCTCCCGTCGAGGGAGCAGCTCCCGCAGGGACGGGAGCAGCAGACCGGCCGCCAGGGGCCAGGCAAGGTCCTCGACCGGGGCGTGCCAGAGGCGCACTCCCAGCAGGGAGCCCTCGTCGAAGCGGAAGAGGTCAGCCAGGATCATCACGCTGTCAAAGATGATCGTCAACACGAGCAGGGCGGCGATCGTGCTTCCCGTCCTGAGCCACCACTGCGAGCCCAGACCGCGCTGGACCGTGGCGATGGCAGCCACCACCGCGGAGATGCCGACGAAGATGGCGGCCAGGGTCGCGTAGGTCATCGGCTCGACCTCCTGATGTTGCCGACCCGGGCAGCTGCCAGGCCCATCAACCCGTGCAGCACGAGCGTGACATAGCAGAGGAAGGTGATGAAGGCCAGCTCCTCCACCGGCAGCTCGGGTGCGAGCATGAGTCCGCTCATCGCCTCGCTATCACCCCGGTGATAGAAGCCGAGCGCGATCGCAATGATGTCCCAGAGCAGGAAGAAGAGGATCCCGGTCACGAGCACGACCAGCGACCGCCTACGGTCCCGCCACAGGACCAGACCCCAGCGCGCGTCCAGCAGCGCCATGCACCCTCCCGCCACCAGGAGCACCGCTGCGTAGGCCAGCCCCATCAGTGCCTCATCGCCGGAGAGGTCGGCACCGGTGACGGACCCGTGGAGGTGTCGCCGCGCAGGTGCTTCAGGACGAGTTCGGCGCTGATCAGGCACATCGGCAGACCGATGCCGGGAATCGTGCTCGCGCCGGCGTAGTAGAGGCCAGCCACCTGACGGGACTGGTTGCGGGAGCGGAACATCGCGCTCTGGCGCAGCGTGTGGCTGGGCCCGAGCATGCCGCCGCGCCAGGCGGACAGGTCCCCGGCGAAATCGCCGGGGCCAATGGTCTCCCGGACAACGATTCGCTCGGCCAGGTCCGACACACCTGCCCAGTCCGCCACCTGCGCGATCGCTGCGTCGGCGATGCTCTCGACAGCGGCACCTCCTCCACCGTCGGGGCCACCGCGCCCCAGGGTCGGGTCGGCCGGGACGGGGACCAGGACGAAGAGGTTCTCGTGCTCGGCCGGGGCGACCGTGGGATCCGTGGCCGAGGGCTTGCACACGTAGACCGAGGCGGGGGAGGGCACTCGACCGTCGAAGACCGCGTCGAAGTTGGCCCGCCAGTCATGGGTGAAGAAGAGCGAGTGGTGCGGCAGTTGAGGGAGCGCGCCCCGGACGCCGAGCAGCACCAGCACGGCGCCGGGGCCGGACTCTTGGCGATCCCAGTAGCTCTGCGGGTAGGTGCGCAGCGGCTCGGGCAGCAGCTGGGTCTCGAGGTGGTGCAGGTCGTTTGCCCCGACGACCGCGTCCGCGGCGTGGGTGTGCTCCGTGCCCTCGGCATCCCGCCAACGCACCCCGGTCACGGCGGCCCGTCTGCGCCGTTGCGTGGTCTCGCCGGTGATGACCGCCGTGACCGTGGCGCCGGTGTGCAGCCGGGCACCGCGTGCCCGGGCCAATTGGACGATCCGGTCGATCAGCTGGCTGAAGCCACCCTGCGGGTAGAGCACCCCACCGGTCAGGTCCAGCGCGCTCATCAGGTGATAGAGGCTCGGTGCCCGGTCGGGGGAGGAGCCGAGGAAAACGGCTGGGTATCCCAGCACCTGCCGCAGGCGCACGTCGCGGAACTGCTTGGCGACGAACTCCTCCAACGAGCGGGTGAGCTGCGGCAGCAGGCGAGGGAGCCGGCGGGTCACGTCCGGGCTCACCAGTGCCAGGTGCTGGGTGAAGTTGGTGTAGAGGAAGTGCCGCAGCGCCACGTCGTAGGCCTCCCTAGCCGAGGCGAGGTAGCCCTCGAGTGCCTGCCCTGCGCCGGGCTCGATCGACTCGAAGGTGGCGAGGTTGGCGTCGGTGTCGGCGTGGACGTCCAGGGGAGGGGGCGGTCCCTCGCCGGGTGGCCCCTCGTAGAACACGCGGTAGGCAGGGTCAAGGACCTGCAGGTCCAGCTGCTCGTCGGAGGAGGTGCCCAGCAGAGCGAAGAAGTGGTCGAAGACCTCGGGCATCAGATACCACGACGGGCCGGTGTCGAAACGAAAACCCGCGACGGCCCGCGACCCAGCACGTCCTCCGAGGGTCTCCTGTTGCTCAAACAGGTCGACCTCGTGCCCGTCGGCTGCGAGCAGCGCCGCGCAGGCGATTCCGGCGATGCCACCGCCGACGATCGCGACCCTCACCGTGCCACCAACGCGCTGCGCGCCAGGATCTGGGCTTTGACCAGATCGGGCACCCGCACCCGCTTTCGAGCGATCTGGGCGGCCGGGGTGACCCGCAACCGGGCAGACAGCTCGGCGAAGAGTGCGTGCGCAGCGTGGACGGCCCGGCGGCTGCTGACGGGCAGCTGCGAGACCGCCGTGGCGGCGACCTTCAGGTCGGCGTCGATGTCGTCGAGCAGCAGGTCCCGCTCGCGGTCGGTGAAGGTCGTCAGGTTGACCCCCGGGAAGTAGGTGCGTCCCAGCAGGGCCTGGTCGGCGTGCAGGTCGCGCAGGAAGTTGATCTTCTGGAAACTGGCACCCAGTCTGCGCGCGCCGGGACTCAGCTCCGCAAAGCGCACCGCGTCCCCGTCTACAAACACCCGCAGGCACATCAGCCCGACGACTTCTGCCGAACCATAGACGTAGGTGTCCAGGCTCTGAGCGTCGTGGAACCGCACGGACAGGTCGGCTCGCATGGAGTCGAAGAACGGGTCGATGAGGTCACGTCCGACACCGTGCTCGACGGCCGTGAGGGCGAACGCGTGCACGACCAGGTTTGCGCTGCCTCCGTGCTCAAGGGCGCGCAGCGTCTCGGCGTGCAGACCGTCGACCAGCTCGGCGCGGCGGTCCCGGTCCCACGGGTGCGTGTCATCGTCGACGAGCTCGTCAGCGACGCGCACGAGGGCGTAGATAGAACGCACGTGGGTGCGCACCGGCTCGTGCAGCAGGCGGGTGGCCCAGCCGAACGAAGTGGAGTAGTGCTTGATCAGGACCGCGGCGCTCTGGAGGGCGGCGGCGTCGTAGGAGGTGCCCGTCGCGATCGCTGCGGTGCGCCACCGGGTGCTGAGCGGCATCAGGCTGCTCCCTGGAGCGAGGTGAGGGACGGAGCCGTTGCCCCGTCCGCGGTGACGGGGACCGGCTGGCCCCTGTCGTCCGGGACGAGGCTCTCGATCATGTCCCGGAGCGTGGCGCGGGCCTCGGCGGGAAGCATTGCGGCTCCCGCAAGGGCCGTCTCACGCAGATCGTGCACGAGGGTCTCCACCGCCCGGCGCGCGCCACAGGCGGCCAGGAGTTCGCGGGCGCGGCGGGCGTTGTCGGACGTGATCGATGGATCGCCGACGTGCCGGGCCAACTCTTCCCACTCCGGAGTGGCGCGGGCGAACGTGACCAGGGCGGTGCACTTGCCTTCGCGCAGATCGCTGAGCGGGTCCTTGCCGGTCTGCTCCTGCTGGCCGAAGACGCCGTCCAGATCGTCGAGGAGCTGGAAGGCCGTGCCTAGACACCGTCCCACGGCCGCCAGCGCGGAGCAGACCTCGGTCGAGGAGTCCGCCAGGATCGCGGCGGCCCGCAACGGGAGCTCGAAGGAGTAGGCCGCGGTCTTCCACTCGGCGATGTCGAGGGTCTCCTGCAGCGAGGCGTCCGCAGTCATGCTGACCCGGACGTCAGCGAGCTCGCCTGCGGCGCTGCGGTGCAGGACCTCCTCGAGCAGGTCGAGGAGACGAACCACCACGTGCGCTGGCGCGCCGCAGAGGGCGATCGTGCGGACCGCGCCGGCGAGTGCGAGGTCGCCCGCGAGGATCCCCGCGGCCTCGCCGTAGTGCCGTGCCCGGTCGGTCGCTGCGCCGAGAGCTCGCGCTCTGGCGTCGAAGGTGCCACCCAGGTTGGGGCGGCCACGCCGGACCTGGTCTCCGTCGATGACGTCGTCGTGGATGACGAAGGCCGTGTGCAGCAGTTCGATGGACTCGCCAACGGCCCCGGCCACCTGGTGGTCCTGTCCCCCGAGAGCGGTGTAGAGCCGGGTGAGGAGCGCGGGACGGAAGCGCTTGCCTCCCTCGGTCTGTCCCTGCAGCGTCTGCCAGAGGATCCGGTCGTGCTCGTCAACGACCTGGGAGTGTCCGGTGGCGAAGAACCTGCCGGTGGCGGTGGCGGCTGTGGTCATCTCTGGATCGTCTCCTGCGTCGGGGACCGTGCGGAGCTGTTCCGTCGGAGGTGTGTCGCCCCAGGATGCACCAGAGACAAACATTTGACAAACCTTGTACGTAGAACGTGGCGATCTATGCGTCACGTGTCCATCGCGCGGCAGGGGGAAGCGCTACTCACCGAGTGCCAGGGAACCTAGCAACCTGTGACAAACTTATCTCAAAGATTAGACAAACCCTGAATCCAACGTCACCTCCCGACTCGTAGTGATGGGTGAGGGCGGAACGGATCCGCCCCTGACAAAGGAGTGCCTCCCATGCGTAAGACCACGACCGCCGTCCTGATGGGTGGAGTCGCCGCTGCGGCCCTAGCAGCGCCGGCCGCGGCTGACGAGCACGAGTCCGCCGTCTCCGTCCTGCACGGGGTTCCCGGCCTGACCGTCGACGTCTACGTCAACGGTCAGGAGGCGATCCCGGACTTCGAGCCTGGCACGCTGACCGACCCGATGATGCTGGCCGCAGGCAGCTACGACATCGAGATCTACGCCGATGGTGACGACCCGTCGACCGCGGAGCCTGCGCTGTCGGCCATGGGTCTGGAGGTGCCCGGTGGCGCCAACCTGACCCTCGCGGCTCACCTGGGCGAGGACGGGACGCCGATGCTGGGCGCGTTTGTCAACGACGTGTCCCCGACCCAGGCTGGCGAGGCTCGGCTGACCGTGCGCCACGTCGCAGCAGCTCCCGGCGTGGATGTCCGCGCCGGTGGCAGCCCCGTGATCCAGGGCCTGACCAACCCGGATGAGCAGGTGCTGGACCTGCCCGCCGGCACCGTGTCTGCCGATGTCGTGCTGGCCGGCACCGAGGACGTCGTCCTGGGCCCGGCCGACGTCGACCTTGCCGAGGGCACGAACACGATCGTGTATGCCTGGGGCTCCGCGGAGGAGGGGACACTCGACCTGGCGATCCAGACCATCGAGGGTCTGCACACCCCGCCGGAGGGCGTGCCGTCCGGTGAGGGTGGACCTGCTGACAGCAGTGCGCTGCTGGTGCTGGCGCTGGCCGGCATCGCCGGCGCAGCCGTCGCTGGCCGTCAGATCGTCCGCGCCACCGCCCGGGACTGACCCGTGGCTCGTCGCACCGCCACCCAGCCCGGTCGTCCCCGGCCCGTCACGCTCGTCGTGACGCTGGCCTGTCTCGTCCTGGCCGGGTGGGCGGTGCGCGGCCTGCTGCAGAGTCCCGTTCCGGCCGTCGACGAGTTTGGGTCCTCCTCGATCTCGATCGACCTCCCCTCACCCTCGCAGTCGTCGGGGATCGTGCTGGCGGAGAGCGTGCCCAGACCCAGGCGCGCCTCGGCCGCCCTGGAGCCCGTGGAGGCGGGGCGTGAGCCGGTCCGGCTGACCGTCCCCGCGGTGGGTCTCGAGGTCGACCTGGACGCCGTGGGTGTCTCCGCAGACGGACAGATGGAGATCCCCGACGACGGAGACCGGGCCGGGTGGTATCGCCACGGTCCGGCTCCCGACGACGACGGCGGCTCAGTCGTCGTGGCGGCCCACATCGACACCAAGGAGGGTCCAGGTGCCTTCCGGGCGCTGACAGGGGTCTCGGAGGGCGACCAGGTGCTGGTCGAGCTCGCCGACGGGCGCAGCATGGCATACCGCATCGTGGGCGGCGAGCAGGTGGCCAAGCGCGACCTACCGGTGGACGCGCTCTTCCGTCGAGACGGTGACCCGGTCCTGCGCCTGGTCACCTGCTCGGGTGACTGGTCCCCAGCCGCGGGCAGCTACACCGCCAACCTCGTCATTAGCGCGGTGCCGGTCCCATGAACGGAGACCTGTGACGGTGATGAGGACCAGCTCTGCCCCGGCCGCGGACGCAGCCATCGGCCTGGCCTGGGCCAACGATGAGAGCGACGCGCTCGACCACGCCTACGAGCGCTGGGGTCCGCTCGTGCACGGTCTGGCGCGCAGGGCGGTCGGACTGGTCGAGGCGGAGGACGTGACGCAGCAGGTCTTCCTCTCGGCCTGGCGTGCCCGGGACACCTACCGCCCGGACGACGGGCCGCTCGGGGCCTGGCTGGTCGGGATCACCCGGCGGGCGGTCGCCGACAGCCTGCGGGTGCGGCAGCGCAGCGTCCAGGTGCCGGCCACGGACGTCCAGGAGGTGCCGGAGGACACCTGGGAGGACCTCGACCGCGATGACCTGCTGACCGTCTATGAGGAGCTGGAGCGGATCGGTGACCCGCCCCGACAGATCCTCCTGCTGGCATACGTGCACGACAAGACCCAGCGGGAGATCGCCGAGCTGCTCGACCTGCCGCTCGGCACCGTCAAGACCCACACGACCCGGACCCTGGCCCGGCTCCGACTACTCCTGGGAGGTGCCCGATGAACCACGATGACCACCTCACGACTCCCCCGCCGGGCGACACCGACGAGCGGGTAACGGAGGTGCTGGGGCGCGGCGGTGTGGTCGAGCACGCTCCGCCACCGCACGTGTGGGAGGCGATCGTCCGCTCGCTGTCAGGCGCGCGGTCTCTGGGGGTCGTCCGCAACGACAGGGCTGACAGGGGCGATCAGGATCAGGGTGACCTGCGCCCGCTCCGGACCGGCGCTGGACGACGCACGAGGTGGGCGGCGATCCCGATACTGGCAGCGGCAGCTGTCGGTGCGGTGCTCACCTGGGCCGGGATGGGGCTGGTCGACAGGGAGGCCCCTGGCGAACTGCTCGTGGGGGGCGAGCTGGCCGCCCTGAGCGAGGGCGGCACCGACGGCCGTGCCGAGATTGTCGAGGTTGCGGGCCAGCAGCACCTGCGGATCGCGCTCGCAGATCGTCCTGATGCCGGGGACGGCTACCTCGAGGTCTGGCTGCTCCGCCCCGACGTCTCGGGCATGGTCACCCTGGGTGTGCTCCAGGGAGGCAGCGGGGAGTTCCTGCTGCCCGCTGGCCTCGACGTCGGCGAGTATGCCGTGGTAGACATCTCGCGGGAGCACCTGGACGGTGACCCGGGGCACGGCGGGGACAGCCTCGTCAGAGGGGAGATCGGATGAGCACCCTGCGCCGCGACCAGGTCGTCGTCACCCTCGCTGCCGTCGTCTGGATCGTGGGGACGCTCGTTGGCACCGGCCTCGTCGGTGGTGACGGGGGAGTCGCGCAGCAGGGCGACGGACTCTTCTCCGATGCCGCCACGCTGATCGCGCCGGCCGGTCCAGCCTTTTCGATCTGGTCGGTGATCTATCTCTTCCTGGCTGGTTATGTCCTGTGGCAGTGGCTCCCCGGCACTGATGACTCGGTCTGGGCCCGACGAACCCGGCTGCCGGCCGCGACCTCCCTCGCGCTGAACGGGGTGTGGCTCCTGGTGGTCTTTGCCGGCTGGGTCCTGGTCTCGGTGCTCGTGATCGCCGGCATCGCGGCCTCCCTGGGCATCATCCTGCGCCGCACCGCTGACCTGCCGGACGAGGGGTGGTGGCCACGGGTCGTCGTCTCGGTGACCTTCGGTCTCTATCTGGGGTGGATCTGTGTCGCCACGTGCGCCAACGTGGCCCTCTGGCTGGTCGACGTCGGGGTGCCCGTGGAGGGCACGCTCTCGACGGTCGCCACGGTCGGTGTGCTCCTCGTGGTCATCGGCCTGGTCACCCACCTGTTGAGCCGCACCACGGACCGCGTCGTGCAGGCGGCCCTGGCTGCGGCGGTCGTCTGGGGCCTCGGCTGGGTCGCCGCCGGCCGCCTCGGCGGTGACCCGATCAACCAGGTCGTCGGCTATGCCGCCGTCGCAACGGCCCTGCTCGTCGTGGGCGCCTGGGGCATGCTGGCCGTCCGCAGGCCGGTGTCCCACGCGTGAGGCCGCTCCTCCCGAGGCGCCGGGGACGACTGCGGTCGCGGTGGGTGGGGTGAGTCTGGTGGGCGAGCTGCGCACCTTCCTGCGTGCCGCCCTCGTGACGCCAGTCCCGCGCTCACGACGGGACTCGACGCCGGTCCTGCGGCGCCGTCGGATGGTCTCGGCCGTGACGCTCCTCGTCGGGACAGCTGTGCTCTGGTGGTCGCTGCAACTGCGCCCCGGCGATCCGCTGTTCTATGCCGGCACCGCGGCCCTCGCAGCAACCTGGCTCGTGGGCGCGTTCCTCGCCGGCCCCCTCCACCTGGGCAGGGCACACACCCGGTCGGGCTCGGCATACGCCCGCCCGGTCGTCCAGTCGCTCGTGCTCGGGGCCCTGCTGCTCGGGGTCTTCCTCACCGGGGCGCTCCTCGTGGCGCAGGTGCCCGTGCTGCGCGGGCCGGTCGACGACCTGCTCGACCATGCCCGCTACGGGTCGCTCCTGCTCGTCCTGGTGATCACCATGGTCAACGGGGTCGCCGAGGAGGTCTTTTTCCGCGGGGCTCTCTATGGGGCCATCCCGCAACGGTTGACGGTTGCGGCCACCACCGCCATCTACGCCCTGACGACCGTCGTGGTCGGCGTGCCGCTCCTCGTCCTGGCCGCCGCGTGCGTCGGTCTGGTCTGTGGGCTGCAGCGTCGAGTGACCGGCGGCGTTCTGGGCCCGATCATCACGCACCTCACCTGGTCCACCGGCATGCTCCTGCTGCTGCCGCCCCTCCTCTCCTCCCTAGGGTGACCCATGGAACCGAACCGCACAGCCCTCGTCACGGGAGCCTCCGGCTATGTCGGAGGCCTCCTGGTCCCGCGCCTGCTGCAGGCCGGGTATGCCGTCCGCGTCCTCACGCGGTCGGCTCACCTGGACACTCCCTGGGCCAGACAGGTCGACGTCTGCCAGGGGGACGCCTCCGACCCGGACGACGTGCGCCGCGCTCTGCGGGGGGTGGACGTCGCCTATTACCTGATCCACTCGATGGACGGTGCAGGTGATTTCGCCCGGCGAGACCGCGAGATGGCGCTCGGCTTTGCCCGGGCCGCCCGTGAGGAGTCGGTCGCCAGGATCGTCTATCTCTCCGGGTTGCACCCCCGAGGTGAGCTCTCGGCGCACCTGGCCTCCCGGGTGGAGGTGGGCGACTCGCTGCTCGCCTCCGGCGTGCCCACCGCGGTGCTCCAGGCCGCGACGGTGATCGGTCGTGGCTCGGCGAGCTTTGAGATGCTGCGTTATCTCACCACGCGGTTGCCGGTCATGGTGGCGCCGCGGTGGCTCGACAACCGCATCCAGCCGGTCGGTGTCGACGACGTGCTGCACTGGCTTGTGGGCGCGGCGGACCTGCCCGCGGACGTCAGCCGCACCTTCGACATCGGCGGTCCGGACGTGCTCACCTACCGCGACATGATTCAGCGCTTCGCGGCCCTGACCGGGCAACGGCGACGGCTGATCCTGACCCTGCCCGTGATGACGCCGTGGCTGGCCAGCCACTGGGTCGGCCTGGTCACGCCGGTCGACGCCGGCGTGGCCAAGCCACTGGTCGGCTCGCTGGTGCACGAGGTGGTCTGCCAGGAACAGGACCTGCTAACGCTGGTCGGGCCCCCTCCCCATGGAGTGGCGTCCTATCGGGAAGCAGTTGTCCGGGCCATGGACGGAGTGGAGCCCGACCCCCGCCACGCGGTCCGGTGGGTGACGCTCGCGGCACTGATGACCGTCGCGGCCGGGGCGACGGTGGCGGTCTCTAGGGCGCGAGGCACTGGCCGCGGTCCAGCGCGTCGGTGATCTGCTGGCTAGGTCAGTCATCACGTCCACCCGGTTGCGACGACGTGTCTAATGTTTGTCTAAAGGCAAGGGTAGAGTGGCGTCACCATGTACACGATCAAGAGGGCAGCCGACCTCACCGGCGTGCCGGAGGCGACGTTGCGGGCTTGGGAACGACGCTATGGCGTGATCTCTCCCCAGCGGACCGACGGCGGCTACCGCGTCTATGACGACGCAGACCTGGACCGGGTGCGTCAGATGCGCGACCTGATCGCCCAGGGGTGGGCTCCGCGACAGGCTGCAGAGCGGGTGGCAGAGTCGGGGCCCGTCGGCGGCGATGCCCCCGAGCTGGCAGAGTTCATCGCTGCGGCAGCAGCGCGGGACGCTGGAGCGATCGACGGTGTCTTGCAGCGGGCCGAGGACGCGATGACGTTCGAGGTGTTCGTGCAGGACTGGCTCATGCCGGCGGTCGTCGAGCTGGGGGTGGCCTGGAGCCGTGGCGAGGTCAGTGTCGGCGGGGAGCACCTGGCAGCACATCTGGTGATGCGGCGCCTGACCCGCGTCTTCGACGCCGAGGGCCGTCACAGTGCTGGTCAGCGGGTGCTGGTGGGCCTGCCGCCAGGAGCCCACCATGAGCTGGGCCTTTTCGCGTTCGCCACCCTTGCCCGGAGGCGAGGCCTGGACGTGATCTATGGGGGCGCCGACCTGCCAACAGCAGACTGGGTCGGGCTCGCCCGAACAGGGGTCTCCGGTGCAGTGCTCTCCGTGCCGATGGCGGCGGACGTGACCGCAGCGCAGGAAACCGTGAAAGCGCTGCGAGCGGCCTTGCCGGACCTAGTGGTGGCCGTCGGAGGCGGTTATCAGGACGGGGTCGAAGCTGCGACCCACCTCGGGCAGCCGATCATCACCGCGGTCGATCGGCTGGTCCAGGCGCTCGGCCACGAAACGAACCGTGAGGCAGCACAGGGTGGCCCGGGGCGCTGAATGATGCTGGCCCCTGATCTGCCTCAAGGGGCAGGGCTGGCACCGGTTGACCGCCCGTCGGCTTGTCGCTGATCTCCGTCGTGAGGTCGGTCGTCGGCATCCACATGGCCTGTATAGATGAATGGATGCTCCGTCCGAGTGCGTGACATCACTCAACTGCCGAATACAGGGCGCTGGCTGAGCCTACATGCGGGCCGCCGGACGGGCCGAGAATATGGCGCGTAGGCAACGAGGCGGCTCATGGACGCCTGGCCAGCGCCCCTGAACGGAATACCCGTCGACCTGGCAACCTGTATGAACACACCCCTCAAGCAGTGATGCCAGCAGGTACGTCACCCTGGCTTTGGGGAGCGGACGCTCCAATTGGGTGAGTCCTCTACGAAATCCAATCTTGACAATGGGGCTACCCGCCACTAGCGTCCCACTATGATGCCACTACATCACCTAGGCCGCACATTCGCAGGAGCAATCTCCAGCGCGTTGCTTTTCTCGACGCTAGCCGCGGGAACCTCTCTAGCGACCGAGACGCAGACTACGACCGTTCCGTCGACCCCAGTTGCCCCTCAGCCCCAAAACTATTTCGTCAAACTTGGAACCTGGTACACGCCACACGAGAATTACTTCTCTGACGAGGGTGCATGCGAAAGATACGGTGAGGGATTCTTGGCAAGGAATCCGTATGCAGTATGGTATCAGTGCTACCGGCAGACAGGTCAGGTCAAGTACACAATATCAATATACATTCAGACCTAATCATGGATTCGAATTATAGCGACGCAGCGGCGATCTGCGACGGTGATTTGGTCGTTGCTAGTGGCTGGCTCGTGAGAAATGACCAGGATTGCAGCCTTTGCCCACCCCAGCCAGAAGACCGCGCTCGGGTCGGCAGTACAAGACGTGCGGTGGGGGAAGATGCGATTCGACTCCTGCATGAAGAGGCTGCACATGGCTCTGCAATCGCCCCTGAGTGGGTTCGCATCACCGGAGTGTGGGTTGAGCGCCAAATTGCTGTACGCAAAATTGAGCGAGAGCCAATGGATCTTTCTTTGATTGATCCGCCTGAGCCGCCTTCCAAGAATGCGCCTGTCTTCGGAGCGGATTTGGCCAGACGGGTCGGCCGCGTCTTCGCGGACCGTTATCGGCGGTGGGATCTCATCGCCCTCGGCAGAGGATCGGGAGACCGCCCCGGTCCCGTGGCCTATGTCGCTGCTACGCGGCCCCTGCTTGAAGTGAACGAATACCTAGCATCTCTGCCAGTCGGAGCAGTGGACTTTCGGAGCTGGCTAAAACCAGCCTGATCAATGTCAATAGTTGGGCGAACTCATGGCGTTGATCCGTGATTCGCACCGAACCGCATGTGCCCATCTGCAACATGGGGCAGCGCTCCAGGATCACGGACAGCATTCTGCTAGCGCCGAGTTAGGAAAGGGGTGGACGCTCTCGAGCGGGCGCCTGGATAGACTATCCCGCTTGTGCCAAATGGCAAGTCGATTTCTGGCTCGTGTGCTATGGCCGGTAGCTGGGTGACGACCGAGTTGGGTGTTTGTGTCGATCCCCCGCCCGTTGGTCTGCAGGATGTGCTCACGCACTCTTCTGCCGCGAGTCGCTAGATTTGAGTGGAGTCGATGTGTCGAGGGATGTGCCTTTGAGCCATCGTTGCCGTTCGGCCTCGTGTCTCCTAGCGTTCAGGCGCTGACGGGCGGCAGCCGGACTCGGTGCGCTGAGCGCAGGTGGAGAACGTCAGGTCAAACCCCGCGACCGGGACCTGCGCTGGCCGGGGACGCCTTGGCCAGCAGCTCGGCCTCATCGACCGGGCCGCGGCTGTGCGGTCCACGAAAACCTCTCGGGCGACCTGGTGCGGATGCCTGCCCGCTCCTGCGCGGGGGTGGAGTGCTTCCACGCCATCCCACGGCTGGCGGCCCCGTCCGAACAGGAGTTTCATCTGCTCCTCGGTCACCACGTCCCCAGCCTTGAGGTCTAGACCGCGGGGCTTGCCGGCTATGGAACTCAGGAGTGAGCATCTCGATAGGCGATCCGGCGCGGTGCTGGCAAACCGTCCTGTGAGCCGAGACGGTGGGTTCCCTGTGGTGTCTTCTGCGTCTCGCTGGCCGAAGTACTAAACCGGTTAGTGCAAGGTCAGACCGTAGGCAGTTGCCACGCGCTGCAGCTCCTTGTCGCGCAAACTCAGTTCGCCCGCTGGTGCCACTTCGAGGACGGTGGTGCCGTCAAAGATGGCCCAGCACTCGAAGTCCCCGGTCCGGGACAGGTAGCGAAGGCCGGAGTAGAGGGTAGACCCAGGCGGCGATCGCGCGAGTCAAGAGTCTGTCGGGACTACGCACGTGCCCCACGTCGAGGTGATCCACGCCGGCCGGCATCGCGACGGCGGCGTCGATCATGTTCCAGGTGTCCTGGTGCTCGACGTCGACGAAGGGCAGGGCGTCAGGCAGACCGAGAGCGAAACGCCGTCGGTTCTCCCGCCACGACGCGGCGACGTTGCCCGCACGCATGTGGCCGGGCTCGTCTTCGTCCAAGTCGGCCATCCCGGGGGCTGGCCGGAGGCGCGCGAGAACTTCTCGGTAGCAGCCTTCGAGCAACGTAGACGCGTAGAGGACTCCTCCGCCGACAACATCGAAGCGATTGCCGGCATTTAGGGATAAGGCATCAACCGGGTCGATCTCGGAAAACTGGGTGCCCTTCCCGAGCCTGGCGACCCGCCACATCGTCTCTGGTGCCGCAACCAGGTGCGGTTCGCCGCTCATCCTCCGGAGGTGAACGCTCTGGCCGCGGCCATGACGGCCCGGAGGTCGCCCGTCGCCACGACCTCTGCCGGGCTGCGGTCCTCCAGCTGGGGGTTCATGCCGATAAACCATGCCCGCACGACATGGCGGGAGTCTGTCTCCACCAGGAGTTGGACGATCTGGAAGACGCCACGCAACCTGCGCTCTACGTCTGGCTGCGGCGGTGCCTGGATGCCAGCCACCCAACGTGCCACCGTTTGGGTGCTCTTGCTGACCATGTGTGCCACCAGTTTGGGACCCAGATTCTCGTTGAGGTACCCCGTGATCTGCGGCACCGTCCACTCCTCTGGTCGACGCGCACTCGTGTCGGATGTTGCCCGCGCTCGATAGCCTTCTTTCGATGTGGCCACTAGCAAACCGCCTTCCAGTCTCGTCCGCGACGTCGGAACGCCGTCGTTCCGACGCGGTATCGACACTACAACGCTAGCGCATCGGATCCATTCCGAGAGGCGTGGCGTGCCAACCTGGTCTTGCGGCCCAGACGTGTCGCGTTCGACGCGCGACACGCGCTGTTGGCGCGGATCGGACCCGCCTTGACTCGGCGCACGCCATGGCACGTCATGGCACGCTATGAAAAACGAGAGAGGCTCCCGACCTGCGTAACTGCAGGTCAAGAGCCTCTTGTGCCATGGTCGGGGTGACAGGATTTGAAAAGACCACGTTCCGCGATCGAGGACTCCCCTGACCAGCAGAATAGCGTTCTGACCTGCATGGTTGTAATCTGTCACGCGGCGGCAAGTTGGGCATAAGTGACCAAGAATCGACTCTGGTTATGCCCCAGTTATGCCCAAACCCTGTGGAGGTGACCTACTTGGCGGCGCGGCCCAAACGTGACTTCGGGACGATCCGGAAGCGGTCCAACGGACGCTACCAGGCCTACTACGCAGGCCCGGATCAGAGTTTCCACCGTGCTCCCTCGACCTTCCAGACCAAGGGGGACGCCGAGGCGTGGCTGGTCGGGGAGCGGCGCTTGATCCAGGAGGATGACTGGTCACCCACCAAGTCCCGCCGGGCCAAAGTGCGGCGGACCGCGGAGGCGTTCGGCCCCTACGCTCGTGCCTGGTTGGAACACCGCGACATCAAGCCCCGCACCCGCGCGCTGTACGCCCGGCAGTTGGACAGGTTCCTCCTGCCCGCCTTCGCCGACATGTCGCTGCGCGACTTCACCCCAGCGGTCGTGCGGGTCTGGTACTCCGAGTTGGACCCGACCCGCCCCACCCAGCGGGCTCACGCCTACGGGCTGCTGCGCTCCATCCTGGCCACCGCCGTGGCCGATGAGGTCCTGGCCGCCAACCCCTGCAGAATTCGAGGCGGAAGTGTCACGACCCGGGCCCGCCGGGTCGAACCGGCCACACTGGACCAGCTCGAGACCCTCGTGAGGCGCATGCCCGCGCGGTATCAGGCCTTGGTGATCATCGGCGCCTGGTGCGGGCTGCGGTTCGGAGAGATGGCCGAGCTCCGCCGGGCCGACATCAACCTGACCGCCAGGGTTCTGCACGTCCGGCGGGGCGTGGTCCGCATCGACGGACAGGTCACCGTCGGCACCCCCAAGTCAGCCGCCGGGATCCGCGACGTCGCCATCCCACCCCACCTCATCCCCGTCCTGCAGTCACATCTGGACGTCCACGTCGCGCCCGGCAGGGACGCCCTTGTGTTCCCCTCCGTCACCGACCCCGACATCCAGGTCCACCCCAACACCCTCTACCGGCACTGGTACAAGGCCCGCGAGGCCGCGGGCCGCCCCGACCTACGCATCCACGACCTACGCCACACGGGCGCCGTCCTGGCCGCCCGCACCGGCGCCACCCTGGCCGAGCTCATGGCCCGCATCGGCCACTCCACCCCCCAAGCGGCCCTGCGCTACCAACACGCCGCCCAAGGACGCGACGCCCACATCGCCGAGCAACTCTCACGGCTCGCGCAAGGCGAGTCACAACCCGGACCCGCGGCCCCTCCGTGACCCACCCGACCGTCGTGGGGACGTCGCATCAGACTCGGCGAGTCGCGAAGGTCGCCCGTTGGTCTCGACGCACTTCATTCCGCCCAGAATGGGCTACCACGAGCGCGGCTCAGTCCCCACCCCGGGAGTCGCGCACCAGAGGGTCGTGACATCACTCAACCGCCGATGTGCGTGCTCTGGTGGGTTGGCATGGTCATGCACTCGCGAGGATGCCTATTCTCTGTTGGTGGAGCGTCAGCCAACCGAGCGAACCGTGGTGGCCGACAGGACGCGCACGCGCGGCCGTCACCTACCCCGGTTTGAATATCCTCGGCCGTGTCCCACTCAGCGCCCCTTCACCGGGCTTTTCTCGGGCGGGTCCTATGGGACACCCGAACATGGAGCACTCCCTGACCTGCATCGTTCCCGTTGGGGTTCCCCCGTGGGACGGCGAGGTCAGGCTCCGCGGGAGCCGTCGCATCGCCGGGTTCGCCGCCGGTAGACGGTGGTTTGTGAGATGCCGCGGCTGGCGGAGGGTCAGTGCGGCGGTGTGGGGAAAACGTGTCGGGCACCCCGTCCAGTTGCCGGACGGCGCGGTCGAGCGGGTCATCACCCACGTCGTCGACTCGATCATGGAGCTGCCCGAGTCGGCTTTCTGAGCAGCGCCAACGAGGTGACGGTCAACCGCCGTTCAGGCGCTCGTAGATGTCCTGGACCGTCGGCATCGGGCACACCTGTTGCGCCTCCTCTGCCTCGTTGCCCGGAATCTGGCTCCAGGCCGTGTCGGGGGAAACGTCCGAGGCACCGGCATCCACGGCCATCCATTGCGCGACCCACACCTCCCGCGACTCCATGTCGATCTCCGGGTAGCCAGCGGCGGCGAGACACTCAGCCGACTCGACCTCCAGCTCGTACTTGGCGTTGACTTCTTGTTC